>CACVAZ010000073.1 GCA_902727995.1 uncultured Sulfurovum sp. | reverse complement strand
GATGAATACAATAAATTTATTGACGGTAAAGTTTGGGATCCTAACAAGGCAGTTGAGTATATTTTTGATGCAAAAGTAGTGAATTCAAAAGTGTCTAAAGAAGATTTACTAAAAGTAAATGACTGGAAAGTTGAAACAAAACAACCCAAATATGTTTGTCCTTATGGACCTGCTGGATGTGCAGACCCTAAATATGTGACTAAGAAATAATTCTTCGATAAGAAGAGAAAGGTTGATGTATGAATATAGACTTAGTAAAACGAATAGTCTTACCACTATTGGTTCTCATTGTAATTATTCAAGTTTGGTCGGGAATTGCTCATACTGTTGAAGATTTTCCAACCCCTAGTGATACTTATGTGGCTGCATTTGGAGGACTTAATGAATATGATGATGAGGTTGTAGGTGTTCTCTCTGATCCATTTTACATAGAAAATGTGGATGACAAAGGGATTTTTTGGCAGATTATGGAGTCACTTAAAAGAGTATTTGGTGGTTTTGCTTTAGCACTAATTATTGGTGTTCCTTTAGGGCTGTTAATTGGTATGAGTAAAAATGCTCAATACGCTTTTGATCCATTTATCCAAATATTTAAACCTGTGTCACCATTGGCGTGGTTACCCTTGTTACTTTTTATTTTTCAAGACATTAATTTAACGGCCATTTCTACGATTTTTATTACCTCTATTTGGCCTATTATTATTAATACAGCATTGGGTGTTAAGTCTGTAAGTGAAGACTACATGAATGTGGCAAAAGTATTACAGTTTACCCCAATGGAGAAAGTAGTGCAGATTATTTTACCTGTGGCGATTCCGTTTATTTTTACAGGAATGCGTCTTTCTTTAGCAATTGCTTGGTTGGTTATTGTGGCTGCTGAGATGTTAACAGGGGGAATAGGGATTGGTTTTTGGATTTGGGATGAATATAATAACCTTGCTTACCATAACATTATTATTGGTATTATTATTGTTGGTTTGGTTGGTTTTCTGCTAGATACTATCATGGGTCTGATTGCTAACTATTTTGACTATACTAAAAAAGGGAGAGCATAATGAGTGAATTTTTAAGTCTAAAAGGTGTTGAAAAAAGGTTCCCTATTTTTGGAAAAGATGACTATGTTGCTGTTACCGATGTTAATTTAGAGATTAAAAAGAATGAGATTATTTCTATTATTGGTCACAGTGGTTGTGGTAAGTCTACACTTTTAAATATGATTGCAGGTCTTGACATGCAATCAGAAGGTAGTATTGAACTTAATGGAAAAAAGATTAGAGGCCCCGGTCCTGAGAGAGCTGTTGTTTTTCAAAACCACTCTTTACTTCCTTGGTTAACCAGTTATCAAAACATTGAAATGGCTGTTAAAAAAGTAATGCCTGAACTCTCCTCCATAGAATTAAGAGTAAGGGTAGAAAAATATGTTTCAATGGTGAACTTAGAACATGCAAAAGACAAAGTACCAGGAGAACTTTCTGGTGGGATGAAACAAAGAGTAGGAATTGCCAGAGCTTTGTCGATTAATCCTGAAGTATTACTGATGGATGAACCTTTTGGTGCCCTGGATTCATTAACAAGAGCTAACTTACAAGAGCATCTTATGCGTATTCAGCAGAGTGTTAAAAATACGGTGATTATTATTACCCATGACATTGATGAAGCTGTCTTGTTAAGTGATAGAGTCATCATGATGACTAATGGACCCAATGCAACCATTGGTGAGATACTCGAAGTGAATTTAGAGCGACCAAGAAAACGGGTTGAACTTCAACATGACCCTGAATATATCCGTTGTAGAGAAGCTATTTTGAGCTTCTTATATGAAAAGTTTGCAAAAGAAGACGAATAAATGCGAAATATTTTAAAACTGATTAAAAATTAATCAGTTTTTTACTTACTATCGTTTAAAAAATACATTATAATACAGACATATAATTATTATATAAAATAGTTTAAAGAAACAGATAAAACCTTTTTCACATTTGGGTTTAGGCGCCTCCTTGTATCTAATAGCTCAGCCTTATCTGTTTCTTTAAGTTATTTATTTATATTTTTTAGGTGGTTTGGACAGGCAGACAAGGTAACGCTGCTCTGATACCTGGCTAATTATGTCTCTCCTTTTAATCGAGATTAGTCTGTCTGTCTGTCCAAACTACCTAAACTAGATAAAAACTACTTACCATACTAACTCAACACCATTACGCATCAACTGATAAAGACCACCTTGTACATTTAAAGGATGATAACCATTATCTACTAAAATACGTGCAGCTTCAACACTTCTATTTCCTGATCTACAATAAACAATAATGGGTTTATTTTTTGCTACTTTAAGTTCATTTATTTTGTTACTTAAGTCTTGAAGAGGTATATGAATGGCATTTTTTAGGTGTTTATGGTTGTATTCATTGAGTGTTCTTACATCAAGTACATTAACCTTGTCTTCCTTCTTAAGTAAAAGAGAAACTCTTTTTGCACCGATAGAGTCAAAATTTGCTAATATCCATCCTTTTTTATAAGCATGAGATAAAAACTTTTCTCCCATTATTATTCCTATTATACTCCATAAAATAATCATAAAAATTATTAAACGTTTTATTCTCATCTTAATTCCTTCCTAATATTTATTATTAGCATATCGAGTAATAGGATATATTTTAATCAAATATATGTATATAATTTAACCAATTATAATTCGATAGTTTTTAATTTATATGTAAGTTATTAAGAATGGGCTTTTGACTAGTAGTTTGGGTTACTATAAGAGTAATCTTGCAAAACCTTTTTTGTCAAGTTGGATTGAGACTAAATGAAAGGTGTTGTTGGAGAGCTTTGGGGCATATGTGAAGTAATTATAGAATAAGGTTATTTAAGACTATGAATAAGCTAATATGTTAGTTAGATTGTTAGTTTACTTTAACTCCAAAATAGTTTCACAGTAATTATCTATATCATCACTATTTCTATAATTATAAAAATTAATACCAAGTTTATTTAGTTTCAATCTATTGTCTATAGCTGAATCATTTAATTTTGATTTGATATTTAAAAAGTTATATTTATATCTTTTATCTAGGCTTGAGGGTACATGGATAAATGCACGAGATATATTTTCACTATTTTCTATGCTTCCCAATAATGAATGATGTATCTCTTTTGTTTTTTTATTTATAAAGTCTAAATTATAACCTTTTATCTTAGATGAATGAACTTCTAAATAGTCTGTATAATCTTTTGATACCAAAGAAAAAGTTGCCTTTATCAATTCAGCTAATCTATCTTTTTTACTTTCAATATCAAATTTATGTCCAATATAATCATAAAAAAGCTTATTTAGTAGGTTCTCTGTATTTTCATGACCAGCATACATTAATTGAAAGCTTGTGTCTAATATATTTTTATATCTATTTGAAATATCTTTAAGAGTATGATTTAATGATTTTTTATTTTCTAAAAATTTTTCTAAGGAATCTAGGGAATTCTTTAATACTTTAGACTCAACTAATGAAGGACAATGTAATTTATTAACCTCTTCTGAGGAAAGTAATTTATAATATATTTGGTTATCTTCATAGAGAATAATTCCTACATTAATAAACTCATATGTTTGTATTTTAGGATAATAACGGACAATATGAAATCTACGATTTGTAGGTTGATTACTTCTTATATCAAAACCATGTTTTTTATAAAACTCTTCCATATTGCCTCCTTTAATATAAACATTCACATTGAGAATTTTTTTCTCTATTAAATATTTTTCTACTTTTTAAGCGTGTAGAAACTACATCTAGTATAGCATCTTTATACTCAATGGGCTTCCACTCAGGTGGAAATGTATCTATGATATCAGATAAAACCTGACGAATTGTACTTATATTATCCTTGTTTATTCGCCCTTTTTTTACAAGTTTTTTTGTTTCTTCTTTCAAAATATATCTATTTGATAGGGTCACGTTACACTCTGAAAATGTTCCTGTTGAAAAAATATCAATACTATTCTCAAGAATTTTTTCATATAAAATTCCATCAGATAATGCATTGCCAAAATCAATAGCATAGTAACGACGTAGGTCTTTTTTATCTTGTAAGATATTAATATTTTTTTCGGTTCTATCACAATTCATCATATAATTATCTATATGTACAATATCTTGAATGAATTTGTTATTATTAATTTTTCCATCTAAAGGTTCCATTGCATTATGTAGATATTCGATACCAATATTAACACCCAATGACTCAACAATATTTTGATAAGATTCTTCTTTGATAATACCTTCTTTATAGGCGACTTCTGCCATCTCTAGAAAATTATTATCTATATATAAAAATACTACCTCTTGTGGTGTAATGTCATAATCTAAATAATCTATGAGCTGATAGGCTAATAATTCATTAAAGATACCCAATGAGTAGGGTTGCATACCGTCCTCTTTTGTCTTTAATAGATATTCTGTATTATTAGCTTGAATGATGATGGGTACAGAGGCTCCAAAACCAGCATCTTTAACAATTTTTTGAATAGGAAAAAGTTTCATCTTAAACATTTTGTCTCTTTTTAGAACTTTACTTGAATTTTGACAGTATACATAAAGTTATACAAGCTTCATGGTAAGTTTTGAAATTTTAGCTGATAGTATTAAGAAAAATTTTATTCTAATAAATTCATTCTTCAAATAAAACTTTATACTTACTATTCTGTGTAGCTGTACCTTTAATTTATTTTATATATTATGCAAATTTTACTTCTAAATGATAGTATGAGAAAATTAGAAGTCTATTTTAAACAAATAAAAGTCAATATACAACTCTATAAAATATGCCCAAAATATAAACACTCGATACAAATTAAAAATTAAAAAAAAGACTATAATATAATCATATCTACTCCATACTCCATACTCTATACTCAAAAGGTACTTTATGAGCAAACAAACCATTAAAACTTCGGGATTTTCTTTGGCTAAAGGAAAAAATCTAATAGGTGATGACTATTTTGATGTAAAGACCATTGCTAACCTTACCATTGCTATTGTTTGTGATGGGGTGGGGTCTGCTGATGAAGGAGCTGAGGCTGCTAAACGGGTGACAACTCACCTTATGAGTAATTTTAAAAACCCTCCTCTTGCTTGGAGTATTGAAAAGTCCATTAAAACATTTACTAAATCTATTAACGCTATCTTATATGAAGAGTCGATGGTTAATTATGAACGACCTGAGTTAGTGACAACGTTAAGCATTGTGATTATTGAGGGGAACAGACTTTATGGTGCGAATGTTGGGGACAGTCGGGTTTATTTGAAGCGTGAAGGTATTTTAACCCAGCTTTCTAAAGACCATGCAATGGAAGAAGAAGGCTATGAAGGGGTTTTAACCCAAGCAATGGGAATAGGTAAAGACGTTGATCCTTATTATTTTGAAAACATTATTAATGAAAAAGATAAAATTTTACTTTGTTCAGATGGACTCTATACAATTATGAGTAACAATCGACTTGAAAATGGCATTGGCAATGGTTCACATTATTTGGTAAAACAAGCTTCTAAACTGACAGAAGACAACCTCCCTGATGATACAACAGCTGTGACCATTGATATTTTAGGTATTAATCAAGTAGAAGCATTGAAACAGCAAAAACTTATTATTCCTGAAGACTTAGAAGAGGGGATAGTTATAGATGGTTATAAGCTTGAAAAGTCACTCATTCAAAATGACCGAACTTGGCTTTGTTCTAATAAGGGAAAAAGTTATGTTTTAAAGTTTGCACCGATTGAAGCAATAGAAAATCCTAGCATACTTGATCTTTTTGTGAAAGAAGCGTGGAATGCTAAACGACTTAAAGCAGGTTTTTTTCCAAAGTCGGTCATTCCTAAAAATCGTACACATCGTTATTATGTAATGCAGATGCTTGAGGGTATTGACTTAAAAGAGTATTTGAAAAAGCGTAAGCTTTCGGTTGAAGATACGGTGAGTCTTGCCAAAATGTTGTTAAACATGAGTCAATATTTATTGAAATTTGATTTACTACATGGTGACATTAAACCTGAAAATATCATGATATCTAAGCGTGGTGGAAAACATGTTTTTAAAGTGATTGATTTTGGCTCTATGACAGAACTTTACAGTATTAATTCTAATGCAGGTACACCTTCATATTTAGCTCCTGAACGCTTTACAGGTTCGAGTATTAATGAGTCGAGTGAAATTTATTCGATTGGGGTGACTCTTTATGAAGCGTTGACTCAGAAATTTCCTTTTGGGGAAATAGAACCTTTTCAAACACCTGTTTTTAAAAAAGTCATTCCCTTAAGTAAATACAATAAAAATATTCCTGAATGGCTTTGTTCTATTGTTTTTAGAGCAACTGAAAAAGAGAATGATTTACGTTATAAACACTATTCAGAGTTGATGTTTGAATTTGTAAACCCTTCTAAGGTAAAACCTTATTTTGATAAAGATGCTTCATTGATTGAACGTCAGCCAGTATTATTTTATCGAACACTTTTTACCTTGTCATTGATAGGTAATGTTATTTTGGCTGTATTGTTATTGAAGTAAAGCATCAAAAGTAAAGCATCTTGTGAAGAGATGCTTTGGAGAAAATCTGAAAATCACATAAAATAATTACTTTATGTTTATTTCAAGAGTATTATAATTTATTTACTAGATAAATAGTCTGATTGATTGATTATTTTTTATACAATTTAATCTATACTAATGCTTAAATATGAGTTAAACTATCGGTATAAAAAATCAAAGGAGTAAGTTTATGAACAATAAATTTCTAGCACTGCTAACATTGTTAGCTTTACCAATTTTTGCTTTTGCAGAAGATACACTTAATACAGGTGATACAGCGTGGATGATGATGTCTACGGCACTGGTATTACTCATGACCCCAGCAGGTTTGGCACTTTTCTACACAGGGATGACACGTTCTAAAAATGCATTAAATACATTTACCATGGTTATGGGTGCATTTGTATTAGCCTTTGTGGTATGGATTTCTGTAGGATATTCAATTGCTTTTGGTGCCAATGAAAATGCAACCTTACAAAATGTATTTGGTGGCTTTGGACATGTAATGCTTGATGGCGTTAAGTGGACAGACCTTTCTGGTTCTTACCCTACTTATGTATTTATTGCATTCCAAGGTACATTTGCAGCCATTACGGTAGCCATTGCAGCTGGTTCAGTAATTGGTCGTATGAAATTTTCAACATGGATGGTTGTGGTAGCGTTATGGGGAATTTTAGTATATGCTCCTATTACACATATGGTATGGGGTGGAGACGGTGCCTTATTATTTGATGCTGGTGCGTTAGACTTTGCTGGTGGTACAGTTGTACACATGAATGGTGGTTTAGCTGGGCTTGTTTTGGCTATATTGGTGGGTAAAAGAGCTGGTCTTAATACAACTGCTATGAAACCTTTTTCAATTATTTTAACAGCAGTTGGTGCAGCGTTATTATGGTTTGGTTGGTATGGATTTAATGGTGGTTCTGCATTTGGTGCAAACGCTATTGCTGGTCTTGCTGTTCTTACAACAACTCTTGCGACAGCAGCAGGTGCTGTAACATGGATGTTACTTGAATGGTTTGTGTATAAAAAAGCAACACTTCTTGGAATTGCGTCTGGTATTATTGCTGGTCTTGTAGCCATTACCCCAGCTGCTGGTTTTGTTGATGTATCTGGTGCCTTTATTCTTGGTATTGTTGGATCTATTGTTGCTTTCTTTGGGGTTATTAAACTTAAAAAAATATTTGGTTATGATGATTCTCTTGATGCCTTTGGTATTCACTTCTTAGCTGGTTTATGGGGTGCATTAGCAACAGCTTTCTTAGCACTTAATGACAAAGACTTATTATGGGATGGACCTCTTAAAGAGTCTGGAGACAGAATGGGACAGTTTTGGGTTCAAGTTGAATCAGTAGTAGTTGTTGGAGCATGGACATTGATCGGTACTATCGTTGTTTATTATATTGCATCTGCATTAACAGGTGGAGCGAGAGTAAGTGAAGAAGACGAGCATGCTGGTCTTGATGAGTCAGTACACGGTGAAAAAGGAATGAACCTTTAATATAAAGGTTCATTTTTAAATAGAATATAAAGGATTAGATATGAAAAAAATTGAAGCAGTAATCAAGCCATTTAAACTCGAAGAGGTTAAAGATGCCTTGGTTGAAGCAGGAATTGAAGGGATGACCATCTCTGAGGTAAAAGGTTATGGTCGTCAACAAGGTCATACAGAACTTTACAGAGGAGCTGAATATGTGGTTGAGTTTATCCCTAAAGTGAAAATTGAGATTGTGGTAAGTTCAGATGAATTTGCGACCAAAGCAATTAATGCCATTAAAGAGTCTGCTTATACAGGTAAGATTGGGGATGGTAAAATCTTTGTATCTGAAATTGAAAAGACAGTTCGTGTTCGTACAGGTGAAGAAGACGAAGACGCACTGTAGTTTTTTAATCGGAGTGAATTTACTCCGATTATTGATAGTCCCCCCTCATGTTTAGACTCCTTTTTTTTCAACACTCTAAAGTAAAAGTATTTATTGTCAAAGAGAAAGAATTTTATGGATCTTAAAAAGTAGATGCTATAATCTACCTATGGAAAATGAATTAATAAAAAATGAATCAATAAGTAGTATATTAAAAAAAGTTCAAATGTTCTCAGCTTTAAATGAGAATGAATTAAAAGCTTTAGCAGAGATTTCACATATTGCTAAATATAAAGAGAATTCAAATGTTTTTTTTAAAGGAGAGGTTTCTACTTCACTGATGTTACTCGTAGAGGGTATTGTGAGTATCTTTAAACATGACAATAAGGGAAATGAAATCGTCATTGGCTATTTTACGCGTTACAAGTTATTAGCTGAGGCAGCAACACTTCGTCATACTCCTTTACCCTCATCTGCTACTTTTAAATCTGATGGAGCTATTTTAAAAATAGACTTAAAAAAGTTTGAATCATTCTTTATGACACATCCTCATATTTCTTATGAAATTATTCAGTCACTATTGCATAAAATTGAGCTTTTACAACAAAATATTCATTTTAATATTGCCTCAAATTCATCTGAAAAGATTCTTTTCTTTTATCATCAAAACCCAAAATTGAGTTTAGATTTGAAACAATATGAGATTGCATCGATACTGGGAATGGTACCTGAAACTTTTTCTCGTAATATTAAAAAGTTGCTTCAAGAGGGTAAATTAGAAAAAGTGAATACAGGGTATAAAGTTTGCTAATAGACTCTAGGCTTACTTGGGTACGACTGTAACGCTAAGAGTAGAATAAGAAATATGTATATTAGAGATAAATGTTAATTATAATAATTCTGTTACACTTTTAAAATAGATATGTAAAAATATATTAGGGATGAATATGCAGTTAATCATTATTGTTATTTTAGGTGCCGTATTGGGCTTTATTTATGGGTTCAATACAGATGGGTTTTACTTTTCTTCAAATATTTGTTTTTTTGCTGGACTTACTTTAATTATGCCGTCTCTCTTTAAATTTGAACTAAAGCATATTTCTTTAGTATGGAAATATAAAAAAGTCGTGTTTAAAGGGCTGATGGTTAATTATCTTTTATTACCTATCATTGCAATGGTTATTGGTTTTGTAACAGGTGACTTTGGGATAGCAGCTGGATTGTTCTTACTTTCTATACTCTCTGGTGGAGGTATGGTAATGCATTGGATTAAACACTCAAAGGGAGATATTTCTTTTGGTTTTTTACTGCTATTTATTAATCTTTTATTAATTTCTGTTTCTTTGTTGATGCTACATATTTTTGGGGGACTGGTTGCACCTTATTTTGAGAAATCCTATAACAACTCTGTTGGTATCTCACAATTTGTAACATTGGTTATTGTACTTTTAATTGTCATTCCTTTTATTGCTTCTAGAATTGTACGTTTGAGTAAACCAATTTTAACGCGTATTCAAACATATCAAAAGCATATTTCACAGATTAGTATCTTTATTATTTTGTTTTATCTTTTCGGTTTACAAAATTCTCAAACTTTAGTTGATATTTATGATTTTGAACCTGAACTTTTTTTTATCTCTTTTGTGGCTGTTTTAATATTTTATCTAATTGTCTTTTGGCTATCTAAAGTCATTTACAATTTAGATAATGCACAAGAAAGGGCAGTCTTTTGGCATAGTATAACGCGTTATTTAACTTTAGCCTTAGTTATTGCAACCTTTTCAGTAAATTCTTTTGGTATTTCAATGTTATTGCCTATTATGTTTGCTTATATTGTGCAAATTCCATTATCTGTTTATATTTCTCAAAAGCATCTATCTGAAGTTTAAGGTAGTTGTTTTTTAAAGTGTTAAGAGGAGGAGGTTATGAAAGAAAGATATGAGCTAAAATATTTTTATACAAAGGAGGAGGGAGTATAGCTCATATAGATGGAATAAGATAAAGGAGTTAAAAAAATTCCATCTAATCTTTCATAACTGTATTATAAACTATTTATATAAACACATAGACAATCAAAGGTTAACTGTTAGTTAATGGAGAAACATAGCATCTTTTTATAGATAAAATGTAAGAATGTATAATTGTAATATAAAATAAATAATAAAAAAGGATTAGTGATGGCAAAAGGAATCTCAATACATATTGGATTAGAATATATTGATGCTGTACATTATGGAAGTGATGGGGCATTAAGAACTTGTGGGAAAGACTGCTTAGACATGAAAGAGATTGCAGAGGCTCAAAACTTTGAGTCCTCAATTGTTCTTTTAAATGAGGAAGGCACAAGAGATGCTGTGAGCGAAGCCATTACTAATGCTTCTAGGGAACTAGTTTTAGGAGATATCTTGTTCATTTCGTATTCAGGACATGGTGGTTCAGTACCCAATGAAAATAGTGATGAAGAAGATGAGAAAGATGAGTCATGGTGTCTGTTCGATGGCTTTTTTTTAGATGATGAACTTTATGCTTTGTGGACAAAGTTTGCAGAAGGTGTTCGAATTATGGTTGTTTCAGACTCTTGTCATTCAGGTACGGTTACAAAAGTGCCTCCAGGACAAGATCCTAGCTCCATGATTATTTCAAAATATTTTCCAGATGAAGAAGCAAAAAAAGTTTATTTTGAACATAAAAGTTTTTATTTAGAGGTAAAAGGTTTAGCTTCTAAGTCAAAAGGTTTAGAGGTAAAAGCTTCTGTAAAACTCATTGCTGGTTGTCAAGATGATGAGTCTTCTTATGTTTTACCTGCTGATGAGAATTCATTGCTAACAAGAGAGCTAAACAGAGTTTGGGATGCTGGTCAATTTGTGGGAACAACGGTTGACTTTTTTGAACAGATTAAAGAGGGGGTTGAAAGGATAGCCAATGATAATAAGATTTATCAGAAACCAAATCTCTATAATATTGGGAAGTGTAATGAGCGTTTTAATACGCAAAAGCCTTTTGGAATTTATGAGTAAGCTCTTTCATAAATTATGAAAAAGAACCCAAAAATACGAACAACCTTATTAATCTACATGGCAGCTGATAATGACCTAGATACGTTTGGAGAAAAAGATCTAGAAACCATAAAGAGTGCATCAGAAGAATCAGATATAACGGTCGTTGTTCAGTTTGATCGTAATGCATTTGTAGACCAAACTAATACCATTAGAATGGCTATTAGAAATACTGAAGTATTTGAAGAAGAGGACTTAGGTGAGACCAATACAGGTGATCCTTTGGTCTTACGAAAATTTATTGAAGAATCCGTTAAAGCTTACCCTTGTGATAAACTTATTGTTATTCTTTGGTCACATGGTTCAGGGGTGGATGATCATGATGTGTATGAGAAAGAGATTATTCGTAAGCGTTATTTTGTACCTCCTACCGAGATAGAGGAGATTGCTCTTGGATTTGATGATACGGCAGAAGATTTTTTAGACAATTTGGAGCTTCAAAAAGCATTGGATGTTTCGGTCAAAATTGATGTTCTTGGGTTTGATGCCTGTCTTATGGGGATGTTTGAGATACTCTATCAAGTTAAAGAACAGACTTCTGTCATGGTGGCTTCACAACATCTTGAACCAGCTTCTGGTTGGGATTATCATAAAATTTTAAATGAGCTAGATACTTCGAGTACAGCTTCTGCTATGGGGAAACAGTTAATCGCCTTTCATGATGAACACCATACCCATGAACGACGAGATGTGACTCAATCTGCTTTAAATACTGTAGCGATAGAGGAAGTGACTCAAAACTTAGATATATTTGCCAAAATTTTAAGAGAAGAGCTAAAAAAAAGTGAGCTTCTAGAGAGTAGAAAAGATTTGGAATATACTTTGAGAAACAGTCAGTTTTTTAATCGAAGAGATTATGTAGACTTGGTTGATTTTGTTCAAAAGGTAAAAAGTCGTTTAGGGCTTCAAGCGTTAGATTCCCCTGCAAACAAACTATTAGCTTCTCTAAAAGAACTTGTCCTTGCCAATCACACCATTGGTTATTTTATGAATGATGCGAATGGTGTTTCAATTTATTTCCCAAATGAAAGCCGACCATTTAAAGATACATTTGAGAGGTATGAGCAGTTAGATTTTGTAGAAGCTTGTCCTAATTGGCTGAAGTTGATTAAGTGGTATTGGTTGTGAAATCCAAAGGCTAGTAAACTTTAACTATTAGTCTAATTATTTTTTTGTTTGTTTTCTAGAATCTTTTAATTAAAACTTAGATGATTCATTCTTCGTCATATAAAATTCTAAATTTTTTTCTGTTATCTATTGAAATAAGAAGGTATTTTTCTCTTCTATACTTATATTAAGGGTAGATATCGGATTCTATAATACTACTAAATGGAATAAGAATACTTTTTAAAAATAAATAAAAATATAAAATAATAAAATAAATTAATATAAAATATTTTATGTTAATTTATAATTATTTTATATTATTTATGTTAATATATACGAAGTCAGGCTATAAGCTTGAAAAGTTTTTTAGTTTGCTAAAAACTAATTCAATCTACTCATTAAAATAATGTAAAAAAGGAAATTATTATGTTTAAGTATAGAAAAGGACTTTTTATAAGTCTATTAGCAAGTCTTGCACTGATTAGCTCTTTAGTAGAAGCTGCTACCGTACCAAATGCTCCAGGAGGATATACAGCTGTAAGTCCATTAACTGACACTTCAGTTCGTATTTCAACTCAAGATAACTCTAATAATGAAGATGGTTTTTATACTTCTGTATATGATCATGCTACTTCAGCATTAGTTAAACGAGAACAAGTTAGTGGGTCTAATAAAAGTCATACTTATGCAAATATTGAAGGTTTAGAATGTGATAAATTATATTCAGTTAATGTTATTGCTTTTAATAATGAGGGAAACTCATCAGCAAGTGATACAGCTCATTTTAATATTAATAATACATTTTCAACGCCTTGCTTAAGGACTCCTACTGCTCCTGGACCATATATTGGGGTAACGGGTATTGATACCTCTTCTGTACGCGTTAACTTTTTAGATAACTCAAATAATGAAGATGGCTTCTTAGTTTTTGATAATACAGGAGATATAAATGTAACTGTTCCTGTAAATAGTGCTACGGAACCAAGCCAAACATATGTAACTTTAACTGGCTTAGAATGTAGTAGAACTTATAAAATTAAAGTATTAGCCTTTAATGCTTATGGAAATTCTGGAATAAGTGAAGAAAAAGCTTTTAATATTAATAGAACATTTAATATAGCGTGTAATAATACATGTGTTGCTAAGACAGATTCTTTTACCTATGAAAAAGATACAAATGCTTCATTAAAAGCTGATATCTTGTTTGTTATGGATGATTCAGGTTCAATGGGCAGTATACAAAATGGTGTTGCAAGTTCTGTTAGTTCAACCTTTGGTAATGTTATGAACAGTTTTGGTATTGATTGGAAAGCAACTGTGATTGGTACAGAAAGAAATAGAGGTTATTTAACTAAACATATTGATAATCCTAGTATTAATGATATTGCTCAACTTTCTTCTCAATTAAGACTTGGTACTTTTGGTGGAGATGAAGTTGGACTTCTTCGAGCTTATGAATATTTGAGTAACGCTGATATCACCATTAGAGATGATGCAAAATTAAGTATGGTTTTAATTACAGATGAAGTAGCACATACAACGCTTCCTGAATTAGGTGGAATTGCTGATATTAATGATTCTTATTTTGTTCAAAATAAGATTAAAGTAAGTTCTATTATTCGAGTAGCCCATCAAAATAATAGTAATTTAGCTTATCAAATGGCAAATGTTACAGGTGGTATAGTAGCTGATATTAATGCTGCAAACTTTGATATTTTAATGACACAAATTGCTCAAAATGCAGCAGGTGGTGCTTCAAAAATTGAATTAGAAGAAACACCTTGTGATATTAATAACATCGAGGTATTAATCAATGGAGTTGTTGTGACTTCGGGTTGGATATATAATGTAAATAGTAATTCTATTGTTTTTGATACTACCTCAACAATCCAAAATCAAGATCAGGTAACCGTAAATTATAGTTACTTAACACAATCTCTGCCTTCAAGCTAATCTTTAGTCTAGAAAACTTTGTCTATAAGCATTGACTTATGACGAAGTTTTTATTTATTTAAATCTTCTTTTAAGTTACTAACTTGAGTATTAAGTTGACTTTTGATATTACTTTCATTCCCCACATAAAGTGTTTGCATTAACTTCGCAAAAAAGTTTCCCTCACGGATCTCTTGAATTTGAATAAGCATTGTGTAGGGTACAACATCATCAAAGGGTGCTGTCATCCATGCTGATTGGAAAGAAGTATCGTAGCCACTTTGAGATTTGAAATTGTATTGCTGATTGGGGGTTAAAGCTGTAAAATGTAAGAAGTTTTTAAAATCATTTTTAGAATTAATACTGCTTTGTCCAGCTGGAAGAAAAGCAAAGGCTAATACTATTTCATCTATTTTATCTCCTTCAGGACTCCGACCTGCATAAAAATAAGAATTTGTTTGAAAATAAATAGCACTTTTATCTTTTGATTGAATGACATCAATTTCAATATGTAGCTCTTTATTTCCTAAAAGTAGTGCTTGATTACGATTCTTTTTTATGCCATCACCAAAAATTATTCCTTTTTTACCATTGTTGAGGTTGTTAGCAAAATTGCCACGTACAAGGGTGATTTTATTGGGTAGAGAGAGTTTAGTAGAATCAATAATGTCAAAATTACGTCTAATATTACTAGGAAAGGTTTGGTCATTGGCTAGGGTATTGAGTGTGTTATTCATAAGTTCCATACCTTGGTTAATAAATTTAGGTGCTGCATTTAAAAGCATGTCAATAGCAAAACCTTTTCCCATCAGTATTGCTCCACCAATAGATTTTGAAATAGGTTCTTCAATATTTTGTGTAGATTCATCTTCAGGAAGATAGTTTACAAACATTTTTGTCGGATATATTTTTCTATTTTTATCAGAGAACCAACTCATTATTTTTCCTTTTTATTTTGTTTTTGAATTTTATTAACAATTTTAGTGACATCTAAAATCATATCTTTTCTAATACGATCTTTGGGAATCATGGGTGAAAATTTATGGGTTAAAGTGATGCCATTAAACCCTATGTAGAGGTTTTCTCCAGAAAAATTCATACTACCTATACTTCCTACTTGGACACGTGCTTTTGCAAAAATGAGTTGTTTTAAAGCAGGAGGAACTTCTGCTGTAATGTCGATATTATTTAGGTCAAGTATTTTTGACTTAATGGTATATTGGTACATACTATTGGGAATGTAATATTTAGAATCTTTGTAACTATCTAAGTAGATTGAAATCTCTTTTTTACACTCACTACTTGCTAAGTTTTTTTTAGCTGTATACATGTGCATGGAGGGCATGGTTATTTTTTTCCCATCAGTTAAAGTAATAAGTAATGCTTTAATTTTTTTATAGTCAAATCCAAGGTTAGCAACTTCAGTTTTATTCAGTGAAATTCCAAATTCGAGCATACTTCCAGCTGCTAATTTAGTATCTGGAATATTACTCTCTTTTAATTTTTCTGAAAGCTTCTCTTTTGAAATATTACTTAAAATACTGGCTGAACAAAGAACGGTATAACCACTTTTTTTTGAATAATGCAAGAGTGAATAAGGATGGTACTCATCACTAGGGGGTACAAAAATATGCTCAATATTTAAATGATAAGCTGTAGAGTGCATATAAGGGTTTTTGAGTTTAGGGCTAACACAAGAGCTTAATAAGAATAATGTTAGAAATAGAATAGTTCGTGTGATAAAGTACATCATATTTACCTTTTAATACTATTACTATATCATAAAATAAGTGACAGCTTTATATTATAAATATTTTAACTAAATATAATAAAAAATAACTTTATTTTATTTTTAAATTATTTTTAATAAAAAAACTTTATAAATAAATAATATTATTTCATTATAATAGACTTAAGTTAAATAGAAACTTTTCTCTTTTATCCCAAAATTCAATCAGATTAGTTTACTTGTAATGTATTATAGGAGAAGCTAATATGAAGAACATAACAAGAGTTTGGATAGGTAATCCTTACATAGATGGACATTTTAATGGAACAGCTTTTTTCATTGATGCACATACCTTAGTCACAGCCAAACATGTGATACTTAATAGAGATGGAAAAGCCTATGGAGATGTTTTTCTTTCTAACACTCCTGATGGTGGTATTACTCCCATTCAATCCATTACACTATGTGAACGTGATATTGCTATTTTAAAAGTTAAAAAAACGTTTAAGTTTAATAAGCAAGATATCATATTTACTGATACTTTAGGTATTGGTGACAATGTCAATATAGTGGGGTTTTATGACAGAGACTCTTCTCAAAAAAGCTATGAAAATAGAGTGAGTGGCTATCAAAATTATGAGCATACCTACGAACTACAAAATCATTTAACCCATGGATTAAGTGGTTCTCCAGTATTTTTAGAGGGTAAAATATCAGGCGTTATAAAAGCCATTAATAGTAGTAAAAATCTTACTTATGTCATTCCTATTGAAGAAGTTTGTCAAGAACTTAAGATGGAAAAAGAAGTCCAACTTGAAACTAAAAAGAAGAGTTCATTGAGCATAAAAGAGATAATATTTAATGAAATATATTCATTGAGAGTACCTTTTATCATTATTTTAGCTTTAATGGTAGGAGTACATAAGTTATTATTTGTACATGGATATGCCTTGCAAGATGCTATGCTTACTTATATTGTATTTGCTTACTTTTTTTCAAAAGTAGCTTTATTTATAAGAAAAAAACTACAAAGGAAAAAAGATGTCTCACTATAAAATAATGATAATTATCATAGGTTTATTTTTTTCAGCATGTACCCTCTCTTCTACAACCAACCATAGTAGTATTGAAGAACCTCCAGCACCTGTAGTTTCAGCAATGGTAATACCTATTACAAGAGAGGGTACATTAGAGAGTGGTAATAAAAATATGGGAAGAGTGAGTGTCGGAGAAGGAGATAGTCAAAATGTCACAATAGAAGACCATAGCTATAGAGTAGTTGGTTCTGAAGCTGAATTAAAAACCTTATTAGGAGTTAACACTTATGTCGTTCTTCCACATAACTTTTCAAGCGAAACAGATACTAAATCTGATGCATACTTACGTTATGAACGTGTTTTAACATTAATTCAACGTTTAGATAAAGTCGAAGTTGAGCGTAATGGAGAAGTATCAGCTTTTTATGATGATGAAAATATTTTTGTTCTTTTTTCAAGTCTCAAAGATGAACCTATCACGCTTAAAAACTATGACTATGCCTTATCTAATAAAGTTTTAAAGTTTTTTAAAAAAGCCTATGGTAATTCTCTTTTTAGAGAAGATGGACCTTACTTGATTACAAGCATTAAAAACATTTGGAATGAGGAAGAAGATTTTTCATTTATGTATGTTAATTTAAGCAATTTTAATAAGAGTGCCGTCGATGAAATTATAGGAGCGTATAAAGAACGTTTGATTAATCGTGGTATTGATGAGGTCACAACATTTGAAAAATGGCATGCAGGACTATTGTCTTTTATAACAAACTTTGGTACAGATATTAAAATTTTTCAAACAGCTGTAGCTGGTGGATTTGATTAAACAATTAAGAGCTAGATAAGGTTAGTATCCCATCTGCATCGCATCAATATCATTCCAACTCATACTCTTTTTTTGACTTTTGTTATGTAAAATATGGTCAATGTAACGAGCAAACAAGTCTGTTTCTACATTAATCTTAGTTCCAACTTTGTAGTGACACATTAAGGTTTCACGTAAAGTATGAGGAATAATCGTTAGTCTAAAAGCATCTTTATAAACCTCGTTAATGGTCAGGGAAATCCCATCAATAGTGACCGAGCCTTTAGGCACAATGTGAACAATATACTTAGGGTCAACTTTAATCATAAAATCTGTTCCATTTTCACGACTAGTGATTTGACTTATCGTACCAATGCAATCTACATGCCCTTGTACAATATGTCCCTCAAAACGGTCTGTTACTAACATGGCAGGTTCTATGTGTACGCGTCCTGAAAGCTTTGAATCATCAATAATGGAACGTGTTTCATCAGCTAATTCTAAGTCAAAACCATCGCCATGAACTTTAATGACGGTTAAACAAATACCATTAATAGCAATACTATCTCCTAGACCTGCTTTGTGTTTGGCTTGAATTGTTAAGATGTTGTTTGCGTAGCTTTTTACAGTAGCGATTTCTCTGATTAGACCTGTGAACATGTTACCTCAATTTACTTTGATATAATTGCGATAATTATAGCAAAAGAAAATAAATACATATTATTTAGATACTTGTAGGGTTGGCTTCAACCGATATATATGTGGGTGCATAGATTATCTTTGGTAAAGCCAACCCTATCGTTGCCATATATAATTTTAAATGATGTATGTTAAGGTAAACAATGAATTATGAAGTAATAGTAATCGGTGGTGGTCATGCAGGAATAGAAGCAGCATTGGCTCCTGCTCGTATGGGTGTTAAAACACTAATGGTGACCATTTTAGCAGAGCAGATTGGGGCAAGTTCTTGTAACCCAGCTGTGGGTGGTTTGGCAAAAGGGCATTTGGTTAAAGAACTTGATGCCATTGGGGGTCAAATGGGTTTGGCTACGGATGCGACAGGGATTCAATTTCGTATTTTGAACCAGTCAAAAGGTCCAGCTGTTCAAGGTAGTCGTGCACAGATAGACATGGACAGGTATCGTACTTATATGAAAGATGTGGTTTTGAACACAGAGAATTTGGATGTAAAACAAGAGATTGTTGAAGCGTTAATAATAGAAGATGGAAAAGTTACAGGGGTGGAAACACAACTTGGAAATAAATACATGGCTCCTAAAGTTATCATTGCTTCAGGAACATTTTTAAATGGACTCATTCACATTGGTGAAAAACAACAAACAGCAGGTCGACAAGGTGAGTTTGCTTCAGTTGAGTTGGCTGAGTATCTAAAAAGTTTGGGCATTGAGATAGGACGACTTAAAACAGGAACTTGTGCAAGGCTTGATGGCTCATCCATTGATTTTTCAGTGATGGAAGCACAAGGGGGAGATGAGAAGCCTGTTCCTTTTTCTTTTAGAACGAATAGAGAAACTTTTAATCCTACGCAATTACCTTGTCATGTGACTTATACCAATGAGAGTACACATGAAATTATTGAGTCTAACTTTTACAGAGCTCCAATGTTTTCAGGACAAATTGCAGGAATGGGCCCTCGTTATTGTCCAAGTATCGAAGACAAGATTAGCCGTTTTAGAGACCGACCACGCCATCAAATTTTTGTGGAACCTCAGACTATGGAAGCGAATGAATATTACATCAATGGGATGAGTACGTCTTTACCAACCGATGTACAGTTAGAGATGCTACGGTCGGTTAAAGGTTTAGAAAATGCAAAGATAGTGCGTTACGGTTACGCCATTGAGTACGATTATGTGCAACCTACCGAGTTAAAACATACACTAGAAACGAAAAAAGTAGAAGGACTTTATTGTGCTGGTCAGATTAACGGAACCACAGGTTACGAAGAAGCAGCAGCACAAGGTCTGATGGCTGGGATTAACGCTGGACTTTCTGTGCAAGGAAAAGAGCCTTTAATTTTGGGTCGTCATGAAGCTTATATTGGGGTACTCATTGATGACTTGGTTACTAAAGGAACAAAAGAGCCATACCGTATGTTTACAAGTCGTTCAGAATATCGTTTGTTGTTACGTGAAGACAATGCAGACAGACGTTTGTATAAGTATGGAAAACAGTTGGGACTTTTAGATGAAGCATACTTAGAAAAAGTAACCCAAAAAGACAAAGATGTTTTAGAAGGTGTTGCGTACTTAAAAGAGACTTTTGTGACACCAAATAAAATATTTATTGAGTTACTTACTTCACTGGGTGAAGAGAAAATTAATGATAAACTTTGTCTACTTGATCTTTTAGGACGTGCTTCCATGAACACGGAAAAGATGTTAGCCCTAGCACCTTTTTTAGAAAAATACAGTGATGAGGTAATGAATCAGTTGTTAATAGAAGCAAAATATAGTCGTTATATTGAGAAACAACAAAATCAAGTGGACAAAATGAAAGACATGTTAAAAGTAAAAATTCCTGTTGATTTTGACTTTTCTAAAGTTTCTGGACTCTCTAATGAAATTGTTGAAAAGCTTAATAATATTACCCCACCAACACTTTTTAATGCTTCAGAAATCTCAGGAGTAACGCCTGCTGCTTTGGAGATATTACATATTTACATTAAGATGGCTCAGAAAGCGAGATAGTTATTTGAGCATTTTTTTCAAGTTATTTTTCAAATAGATGAATATTAATTATGATTATTAATATATCTCATAACTAATAATAATTGATAAAAATAAAGTTTAAAAATCTGTAAAGTTGGGGAAAAAGAGGTAAATGGTATATTTATATTATAAAAATTATAAGTTATTATTGAGACTTAATTCATTTTTACTTATAATAGTAGCAATTCAAAAAATTCTAAATATGAAAAATTTTAACTTTTTTGATTTAAAAATAGAGAGTGAAGGAAAAGTATGAGTACAAGACGTGACTTTATGGGAATGGCTTTAGGTGGTTTTACTGCTGTTGGTGCTGTTGGTGGCTTTTACGCTGCTAAACGTACATGGGATCCCTTGCCAAGTGTAAAAGCTGCAGGATCTACAATTGTGGATTTAAGCCAAGCAAAAGAGGGTGAACCTATGACTGAAAAGTGGAGAGGTAAACCAATCTTTGTATTGAGAAAATCGGCAGATATGCCAGCACATGAGAGAGATGTTGTTGTTAAAGGTGTTAGATATCATGTATCAATTGCTTTATGTACGCATTTAGGATGTATTCCTGCTTACAAGAAAGCATCTAAAACTTTCTTCTGTGCTTGTCATGGTGGAGTATTTGATACTTCTGGAATTAACCTTCCTGGGTTACCACCTCCAAGTCCATTAGAGATTCCACCGTTTGCCATTGAAGGAAATACTTTGGTTCTTGGTTCTGAGGGTCCTGAGTACCTTGCGTTGAAAAAAAATAATTTAGTTGTATAGGGAGCGAAAATGGCGAAAATAGATAAAAAAGCATTTCCATTCTCTAAGCAATGGTTAGACGATAGACTTGCATTAACTACGGTAATGAAAGTTTTAAACACAGAGTATTGGATTCCTAAAAATATAAACTTTTTATGGGCAATGGGGATGGTTCTTGCTGCTACTTTTGGGGTATTGGTAATTTCTGGAATCTTTCTTCTCATGTACTACGTACCAACAGTTGAGGGCGCATTTGATTCAGTAAACTACACCATTATGACTGAAGTTGGTTATGGTTGGTTATGGCGACATATTCATGGTATTGGTGCTTCTTTGGTATTTCTTATTATTTACATTCACTTGTTTACGGGAATTTACTATGGTTCATATAAACGTGGTCGTGAGATGATTTGGATTTCGGGAATGTTGCTTTTTGTACTTTTCTCTGCTGAAGCATTTTCAGGTTACATGTTACCATGGGGACAGATGTCTTATTGGGCTGGTATGGTTATTACTAACTTATTTTCTGGTGGTTCACTTGAAGCTTACAGCTTTGTAGAGTGGATTCGTGGAGATTATGTACCTGCACAAGCATTTTTAGGTCGTTTCTTTATGTTGCATGTCTTCCTTTTACCATTGATAATCATTGCTACTATTGTGTTTCACTTTGCAACACTTAGACTTCCACATGTTAATAACCAAGAAGGTAAAGAAGTTGATTTTGATGAATCAGCAAGACTTTGGAAAGAAGGAACAGTTGAGTCAAGAAAAAAATCGGAAGTCATTCCATTTTCTCCAGTATTCTTATCTAAAGATATATTTGTAATGGGTGTCTACTTTATCTTGTTTTTCTACCTAGTATTCTATAACTTTGATTTTGCAATGGATCCTGTAAACTTTGATCCAGCAGATGGTTTAAAAACTCCTGCACATATTTATCCTGAGTGGTATTTCTTGTGGTCATATGAAATTTTACGTCCTTTCTCTAAAGATGTAGGTCTTATTGCTTTTGCTGTGGCACAAGTTGCACTTTTTGCACTACCGTTCATTGATAGAAGTCCAAATGTAGCTCCTGCTAGTAAAAGAGGACTGTTTAAATATTGGTTCTGGACACTACTTGTGATTATGATAGCCTTAACAGCTTTAGGTAAACTACCACCAACAGACCCAGTGTTTGCTGCTATGGGACTTGTATTTGCTGTGGCATTTTTACTTATGGGACCAGCACTTTACATCATTACGAAATTTGAGAAAAAAATAGAGGAAGGAGCATAATATGAAAGAGTTAAAAATATTTGGTGTTGTGGCATTCTTTTCATTATTGACATACTATTTGGTTGAGCCATATGCTCACCATGCTATGCATGCAAAATTTGATGCACAAGGAAATGAGATTAAAATAGAGTCTCATGGTTTTGTGTATGATGGAACAACAGAAGCAGCAGCTTCTGCTGTGGCTATTTCTGATTTAGAATATAAAATTGGAAAAGAAAAAGATGCTAAGTTAAAAGCTTCTTTAGAAAAAAAATTGACACTTGCAAAGGATGTTCAAGCTAAAAAAGCAACATTCTGGAAAGAAGTGGCAACAATCGGACAACTTACAGGTAATGCAAAAGCTGGTGAAGCTGCTTTTGCTTCATGTACAGGTTGTCATAATGGTCTAAACATGAACATGGGTGGGGTTATTCCACCAAACTTAGACCATGCAGGTGCATTGTATGATGAAAACTACTTAATCGCTTTACTTAAAGATCCAGCAATGGCATCAAATGTAGATCATAAGTATGCTGATACTATGTTACACCCAATGGGTTCTATTAAAGGGACAATGTCTCATCAGCAAATTGCTGATGTGGTTACCTACCTAAAAGAGAAAAAAGCAGCAGAGCCAACAGCAAAAACTGCTTTCATGGAAGCTTGTGTACGTTGTCATGCAATGCGTTATGACAAAGTGACTCAGTTAGGGGATATTCCTAAAACTAAAGAAAACATCAAAACTGGTCATGATATTGATGCCATGAAATATGCTCAAAAAGTAGCTGAAGAACAAGCAACATTAGCAGGGTACATGGGGAAGCTTCCACCAGACTTGTCAATGATTATACGAGCACGTTCAGAACACTTCATGGAGACTTTTATAGAAGATCCTCAAACTCAACTACCTGGTACTTCAATGCCTAGAGTAGGGTTAAGTGAAGCTGGGTATGAAAAAGTGCATGAATATCTTATGGACATTGGTGATCCAAGTAAACCAGCACGAGATATGGCTGGACCATGGGTTCTTGGTTTCTTCTTTATCTTTACTATTTTAGCTTATCTTTGGAAAAGCCATCAGTGGAAAGATTTACATTAAGCGTTAAATAGATTTTTAATCTATCTACTAAACAAGGAGGGCTTCTCCTTGTTTTCCACTTCTAAATTTTATTTCTATTAAACTTTTTCACTAGATTATCACCCTTTTATCTACTTTTAGTTACCCTAAGGAAAAATTATATATGGGATCATAAATGCTTATAGATGGACACGGACGAACCGTAAATTACCTTCGTATTTCGCTTACAGAACGTTGTAACTTCAGATGTCAATATTGTATGCCTGAAAAACCTTTTTCATGGGTTCCAAAAGAAAACTTACTGACCTTTGAAGAGCTTTTTGTTTTTGTTAAAGTAGCCATTGATGGTGGAATAACAAAAATTCGTCTTACGGGAGGAGAGCCTTTACTTCGTGAAAACCTTGATGGGTTTATTAAGATGATTCATGACTACAAACCAGACATCGACTTAGCCATAACAACAAATGCTTACATGTTAGACAAAGTAGCACAACGCTTGAAAGATGCTGGACTTAAACGTCTAAATATCTCACTTGATTCTTTGAAACCTGATGTAAAAGCTAAAATAGTGGGTAAAGATGTACTTGCTGGTGTTTTAAAAGGGATTGATAAAGCACTTGAAGTTGGTCTAGGTGTTAAGATAAACATGGTGCCTCTTAAAGGCATTAATGATATTGAAATTTTAGACGTTATGAACTATTGTCGTGAGCGTAACATCAAAATACGCTTTATAGAATACATGGAAAATGAACATGCTGTAGATACCCTCCAAGGAATGCATGGTCGCGAGATTTTAACCAAAGTAAAAGAGAAGCACCGTATTAAAGCTTTAGGTAGAGAAGGAGCGAGTCCTTCATTTAACTACTTGTTAGATGGTGAGTATGAGTTTGGACTTATTGACCCTCATAAACATGATTTTTGTGAAAGTTGTAACCGTATTCGTTTAACAGCAGAGGGTAATCTTATTCCTTGTCTGTATTTTGATGAAGCAATGAGCATTGCAGAGGCTGTAAAAGCTGGTGATATTGACGGTGCTGCTGCTGTTTTAGGACAGGTACTTAAAGATAAGCCAAAAGAGAATCGATGGACTGAAGAAGAGATTGAAGGTAGAGAACTTTCTAAACGTGCTTTTTATGAGACTGGTGGGTAGGGTTAGGCGTTAACTTTATACTCCATACTTTTATGGTATTATACTCCCATAAAAGTATGGAGTATAATCATGTACATAAAAAGAACACTTGAAAAAGAGATTGTAGAAGCATTAGAGTTTTTTCCTATTATTTTGTTAACAGGTGCTAGGCAAGTTGGTAAATCGACACTCTCTTTGAAATTTAAAGAGTTTGAGTATATTACACTTGATGATACAACCTTGTTTAGTTTTGCTAAAAATGACCCTACAGGGTTTATTGCTAGCTTGAATAAACCAATCATAATTGATGAAATTCAAAAAGTTCCAGAACTTCTAAGTGAAATAAAAAAAGATGTCGATAGTGATAGAACGAATGGAAGCTATCTTCTCACAGGTTCAGCCAATCTTCTCTCATTTAAAAATATTTCTGATAGTTTAGCAGGTAGGGTAGCTATTTTCGAGCTTTATCCTTACACGATGAAAGAATTTTATAGTAAAGATGAAAATGTTATAGATATCTTTCTTGGAGATATCTCTAAAATTCCTTTAGCTTCATTAGACCATAAAGAAATTCAAATGCATATTATTCATGGGGCATATCCTGAAATACAAAAAATTACCACAACTAAAATACGATATATTTGGTTTAGTTCATACATTAGAACGTATATAGAACGAGATGTTAGAGATATCGGAGAGCTTAGAAATCTTGATAAGTTTATAGGTGCCTATAATGTTTTAGCCACACGTTCTGCTAATATTTTAAATAAAAAAAACCTTTCAAAAGATACACAAGTTGATGTGAAAACCTTAGACAATTATTTAACACTTTTAGAGCAAGTTTATCAAGTCTTTAAACTCAAAAGTTATCAAAAAAATATTGGGAAAGAGATGATAAAAAGTCCAAAGGTATATTTTGCTGATAGTGGGGTACTCTCACACTTACTTCGTGTAAAAACCATAGAAGATTTACAAAACTCTAGTTATAACGGAGATATTGTGGAGACTTTTGTTTATAGTGAACTCAAGAAACATATTGCTTTGCATGAAGATTTTTTTAATTTTAATTATTATCGAACTAAAGATAAAAGAGAGATAGACTTTATTTTAGAAAGTGATAAACATGTTTTAGCCATTGAAGTTAAATCCTCTCAAACGGCTAGGGTCGATGACTTTAAACATATTATTGATTTAGAACCAATGGTTAAAGGTAAAAAATTTATAGGGATTGTTCTCTATTTTGGTGAGAGGGTTATTTGTTTTAAAGAGAAATTTTGGGCTGTGCCTATGAAGGTGTTTTTTTAGAATGTTTTTTATAGTGATGTGATGTGTCAACCCAATATAGGACAAAGAAAGAATATCTAAGCACTCATGTTTAAAAGTAACATTTTATCTTCAAATTATAATTATCTCCGTTGGATATCGAGTTAAATTATCGAGGAAAAGTTAGTCATACACAATCCGTGGACAAAGCTCATGATGAATATGAAAAATATAAACTCTTAACAAAAAATAAACTTTCAAAAGTAGAAAAAGATTTTATAGCATATTTTAATGATGTTAGTAAAAAAATCAAATAAAATAGTACATAAACTTTAGGAGAATCAAAACATATGAGCGACTGGCTAAAAAAACTAATTGAGAAAATAAAAAACTCAGAACTTTATAAAAAAATAGAAAAGAAATTGCAAGAGGTAGCTCCTGCTACGCAAAATATTCCTACCAAGCAAAAAGTGATGATGGGAATTATGTTGTTGCTTATTATCGAGATGAGTATTTTTCTTTTTTCTTCATTGGCGAACATCAATAAAGAAGAAACAGAACTTCAAAAAATTTCTAAGAACTTAGAAGAGGTGAAATATTTTGAGTCTAATAACTCTGCTTTAGGAGACTTGCTAGGAGCAGATAAGGTTTATTTTATAGTGGATAATGAACTCAAAGTTGATGTCATTTTTCAAGAAGGAAATCTAAGTAAAGAGATAAAGAACTTACCGATTTACAGCATTACCCGTAGCATTGAAAAAGAGTTGATAAAAGCAAATATTAACTACCAGTGGATTGAAAAAGAAAATGTGGCATCTGGTTTTGTGATTTTAACTTTTATTTCTGACCATGCTTTAGATTTGATTTTTATTGGGCTTATTTTGTTTTTGTTAAAAAGTTCTGGCATGATGATGCTAGGTGGTGGTGATAAGTTTAAAGTTTATAAACCCAAAGAGATTAAAGGCTCTATGGATGACATCATAGGTTATGAGGATATTAAAGAAGAGATTCAACACCTTGTAGACATGCTTAAAAATATTGCTCTTTATTCTAAATATGGAATTGAAGACATTTTTAACATCATGTTTTCGGGGGTGCAAGGAACAGGTAAAACAACCATGGCTGTACAGATTGCTAAGAAGTTGGAAGTTCCTATTTTAGTCACTACAGGGAACATTGAGACAGGGTTTGTTGGGGGTGGTGCGAACATTGTTAAGAAAATCTATGCGAGAGCCAATGAACTGGCAGTTGAAAATAAATTTCAGACTTGTATTGTTTTTATTGACGAAGCACAAAACTTACTCATGAAACGTGGGCAGTCACGAGAGAAATGGGCTGATGACACACCCAATGAATTATTGACGCATTTAGAAGGGGTTAAGACCATGAATGATGTGCGTATTATTACCATTGTGGCATCTAACTTTGACGAGTCTAACATGCAACTTGACGAAGCCATGGCTGCACGTTTTAAAAAGAAGATTCACTTTAGATTACCCAATGAGGAAGAACGTGAAGCTCTTTTAAAACATTTTATGAAACCTGTTGAAAACAAAGAAGAGAACATTGACCTTATGAAGCTTTCAAAAGCATTTTCACAGACCAGTCCTAGAACGCTTCAGACCATTGTGCAAGAGGCTTCTTTACTTGCCATTGTCAACAGTGAAAAAGTCAATCAAGAGCATCTTATGAAAGCTTTTGAAGTGGTGATGATTGGGCAGTCGAATCGTAAGACTACTAAAAATAAAGAGAAAGAACGGCATATTATTTCCATTCATGAGATAGGGCATTTTTTGGTGAACTTTAATCAGACCCTAAAAGAAAATGACTTTGACATGAAGAAGACCGAAGAGCAGATGAAAGTCATTAAAATCTCTTCTGAAAGCATCTCTCGTGCCAATGCTTTGGGTTATGTACTGTCTGAGTCTGATGATATGCTGTTACATAGCATTGCTGAACTTGAAAAAGAAGTACGCATACTCTATGGGGGTGTTGCTTCTGAAGAATTGATATTTGGTAGACGTAATATTACAACTGGTTCAGCCAATGATATTGAAAAAATTACGCATATATTAAATCATCTGTTTATTGAAACTTCTGCTTATTCAGAAGCGAAGTTAAAATTGGATAATATTGATTTTCTTAAAGAAGAAGCTTACAAGAAGATGGAAGAGAAAGCTAGGCTACTTTATGCTGAAACACTTGAACTTTTAGAAGCAGATAAAGCACTGATTGAGTATTTGGCGACAGAACTTATTGAACGTTGGGTACTTTCTAAAGAAGAGATATTTGAAGAGATTCAAAAGTATAAGGAGAAAAATTAACATGCAAAAATTAAGTGAATTATTGAGTAACTCGCAAAGTGTTGCTTTGAATACTAAAGATGAAAATGGTCACCCTTTTTCTTCCTATACGTCGTTTTATTATGATGGTGAGATTATTTATGTCTCGCTTCCGAGTATTGTGACGCATGTTGGAAACCTTGAATATAATCCACAAGCCTTGGCACTTTTTGTGGAAGATGCAAGTTCCAATAAAAGAGTATTAGAACGGTGTAAAACTACGTTAGAGTGTGAGGTAAGAAGAATTTTTAGTGAGGATTCTAAGTTTAACGAAATTATGCCAAAGTTCGAAGAGGGTGCTTTTGGAATACTCTTGGGAACGCAAGAACTTATTCTGTATGCCTTAACACCTAGTGCAGGAGAAGTAACTTTTGGATTGGGTGATACTTATGAGGTTGGTGGAGACAAAATGAATGAGTTGGTTTGGGAGAAAAAGGACAAATAGCATCATAAGAATTTAGAAGTTTTACTTTGCAACGCTTTTGTAACATTATTTTATTAAAATAATTTAATCTATTTAAACTAAAAGGATAAGAGAGTGGAAAAAATTAAATATTTAAAGCCTGTGTTATTGAGCTTAAGTGTAATGTTGTTGTTTTTTGGTTGTGGTGATACAGAAGAGCCTAAAACAATAGAAACTAAAGTAGAAAAAAATGAAGTAAGTCAAATGGAAGTATTGGGTCAAGTGATGAAAGAAGTTCAAGCTAAAATAGAAGCTAAGCCTAATATGAATGAAGAAGAAAAATCGCAAATGATGATTGAGACCTTAAGTAGCTCAACAGGAATGCAAAGTAAATTTGAAGAGATGCAAAGTGCCATGCCCAAGATGCTTGAAGCCATGAAGTTTGGGAAAAAATGTTTAAGCAAAGCTGACAGTAAATCTGAGGCTAAAAGCTGTATGGACAAAGTTGATGTACTGATTAAAGAGAGTGGTATAGATGAAGGTGAGATGGAGAGTGAAGAGGAAGACTTTACTTGGAGTCCAGCAGAAAAAAAACAGATATTAGCTGAGGTAGATGAGGGCATAAAAGAGATGGAAGCTCAGTTACCTTGTATTGAAAAAGCAAGTAACATGATGGAATTAATGAACTGTAGTCAATAATAGGGGCTATACTTTTATGTGGCATTTAAAAAAGTTTATTTTATTTGTTTTTATTTTAAGCTTAACGGCTTTGGCAGAGGTGCAACCCCTCTTTTATGAGACCTATAATTTTGAAGAAGATGACACTTTAAACATCCGTGAAGCACCAAATTATCATTCCCAAAAAATAGGTGAAATATCTTTAGGACATGGCGTAAAATTATTTGAATGTTTGGAGATTAAAACATCAAAATGGTGTAAAGTTGAAGCACTTAATTTTCCTGAACTCAAAGGATGGGTCAATGCCAAGTATTTAAAACCCTCAACCTATCAAGAGGGTTATGTTCTTATTGAAGGTCAAAAAAGTAATTGTCATTATGTGTTAAAGTGTGAAGAAAGAAATCATAAGAATCAATGTTTAGTGGTTACAGGCTTTGGTGAAAATATGGAAAAAATATCTTTAGAAACAATATGGTTTGAACGTGAAAAACTAAGGTCATCCACACGGTTTTCAGCGATGCCTGATGAGGTAGGAGCTGATGGTTATTGTACCAGTGATAGGTATGTTACTGACTATTTTATTGAAAAAAAAATTAAAGAACTCTCTGTACAGTTTTCCAATGCATCTTTTAGTACAGTGCTTAAGACAATGAAAGCCATTCGTTTAAGAGATGAAGATGCCATACAAAAACTTATTCATCCTAAAAATGGTTTAAGATTGAGTGCTCTGAGTTATTTTGATAAGAAGAGCAGTCAACATTTTACTCAAAAAACATTTTTGTCAAGCTATAAGGGACGAAATAAGCTTTTTTGGGGAAAAAGTGAAGCCAAAGGAGAGATGATTCAAAAAGATTTGTACACTTATATTAATCATTTACCTTCAGACATCGCACATATTTCTAAGACAGT
>CACVAZ010000072.1:3447-5913 GCA_902727995.1 uncultured Sulfurovum sp. | reverse complement strand
TAATTCTCTAAAACTTTCTTCTCAATCTTATACTGATTAGAAGCAAACTTTTTAACAATGTCATAGGTTAATCTGTCAATGATATTTCTTGCTACCTCTTCCATACTCGCATCACTCATGCCACTCGTAGAACCACTGTAGCCATCAGAAATATAAGCGTAGTTCGTCTTACCCGATTCGGCTGAATAATCTTGTGAAAGAACTACTTTTGAACTATGGACATCAATGACTTTCATGTCCATACCCAACGTCGCTTTTTTACTATTTTTACTAAAGCCAATAAAAGAACTTTTACTTTTAGCAAGACTGACACTGGTAATTGCACCTGTGACTAAGATATCAGCACTCTCTACGGTCATCGTTTTACCTGCTAATTTCATCTCTTCACGAAGGTTTTCCATGACTTCTCGATCCAAAACCTCAAAACAGCCCGTTTTATCCAATGAGGTCTGCAACATATTTGAAAGTCCATCACCCATGCCTGAAAAGTTTTGTGTATCTTTACCCATTAATGTTAAAAGAACTTGAGCATTTCCATTAAGCGAAGGTTGCTCTTTACAGGCTGTGGATTTACACTTCACTGTGGTCACGGTTAATTTTTTTCCTGTTGAGGCATGACATGAAATATATTCTACGGTATTTGTACCTGTCATCACTCCACCTTTTCCTGAAGTTACCATAGCTGGGGTAGCTGTTGACCCCACACAGCCATTCATTCCAAAGAGAGTTATAAAACTTAAGAGTCCCAAGTTGATTTGTAAATTTTTTTTCATGATATTATTCCTTCGTATAATTTAAAATCAATATTATCATAACTTTTGGTAAAAAAGTTGTAAACTATTAGTAAAATTGTTCATTCTGAAGAGAAAATAGGGAAAGTATGATGTCTAGAACCAGTGAAACACTTTATTATCAAGAAGAAAAATTGAAATTTGTTATTGAAGAACTTCAGCTCAAAAAAGGAGAAGTGGCTAAAGAACTTGAAATTAGTCAAACCTTTTTCTCTCAACTTATGAACTATCGTGATGGAAAACTTAAAAAGTGGCATCTATTGGCAATATGCCATGCTTATAAGATTCCTATTGAAATCTTTGATAATCCTAATATTAAGACTACAGCACAAATTCAAAATATTCTTAAATATGCCAAAAAAAGTTCAAGTATATTTGAGAAAAATGAAGAAATACTTAATAAACTGATTGGAAAATGGTATTTTTATAGTTATAGTAGTCAAGATGATACAAATATATGGCAAACAGAAACAACCATTCATGCAGATGGTACAGTTGAAGATAAAAATCAAAATAGAGGTAAACTTTTTATTGGTAAAAATCAATCGGTTATTTTAAAAGAGACCTATAACGCTAAAAATATTAATACGATTACTTTTGATAATAATCGTATCACTTATAATATATTTCCATTTTCACGTACTTCTAAAGTAAATGCCTTAAATAATGAATTATTGACTTTTGGTTTTTGTTCAAAAACGAAAATTGATTATGAAGAGGCTAAAGTGATATTGGGAGAATATGATAAAGTGCAATTAAAAATAGAGCATACAATGTTAGACCGTATCTATAGTCTAGCTCAAACAAGGGGAAAAATATGAAAAAGATAGTATTGATCGGTCTATTGTTTCTTTTTGGAAATACAAGTGCAATTGCCAAAACAGAAGATAGCAACCAAACAATAAACAAACAAGAGGTATTGACAATTGATTTTGACAAAGAGATAGAAGAGATTAAAAAACATCCTAAAAGAGCTAAAGAAAATGATCTTATTAATACAGTTATCTTTATAGAAGAGGAGAAAGCAATTCTTTTTAAGGGTAAGTTATTAAAAAACAACTCTCCTATTACCATTAAAGTAGGGCATATCGTTGACAGTGACGATGATAATGATGAGGTTTCTTTTATTGATTCATTTAATGGACTTGAATATAGCATAGAAACAAAAGGTTTAAATGATGGTGATTACATCATTATGCAAGATAAAAATGGTCAAATTTTTTCTAAGCAAACGATACGTTTAGAATAAATATATTGCTAAAATATGAATAGTTTATCTTATGCATTCTTCCTTTTTTCTAATTTTGATATAATTAATCTATTTTATAAATAGGAATAAACAATGTTTGGAATATTTAATAGCAATCAAAAAGTAAATGATGCTCAAATTTTTATGGGGTCGATAGAAGAGACACGAGAGATTATGACAGAGCGTCAAAGTCCTTACACTCATGAGCTTGTAAGTCGCGCACCTATGTGTACAGTAGAAGATACAAAACGTGCATTAAAAATTGCAGAACAAGCAGCCAAAGAGACTAAGAAATCTCCTCTTCATCAGCGTGTATCTTGGTTAGAAGATGTAGCCAATATGTTAGAGACTCATCGTGAAGACATGGCACTGACCATTGTGCATGAAGTCGCCAAGCCATTAGCTTTTGCAAGAGTGGAGGTTGAT
>CACVAZ010000072.1:0-3347 GCA_902727995.1 uncultured Sulfurovum sp. | reverse complement strand
TGTGAAGAAGTTTTTGCACCCATTGTCTCTTTGGTTAAAGTTGAAAGTTATGAAGAAGCGATTATAAAAATGAATGATTCACCTTATGGTTTACAGTTCTCTATGTTTACAAATAATTTAAAGTTAACACAAAAGTTTATTGAGGATGCTGACTGTGGTGGTGTGGTCATTAATGATATTCCTACTTTACGATTTGATGTACAACCCTATGGGGGTTCTAAACTTTCAGGAGTTGGAAGAGAGGGGCCTAAATGGGCATTGGAAGAGTTTACAGAAGTTAAGTCTGTGGTAATTTGTCATTAATACTTTTTAAATCTTTCTAGCCATTCAATGTCTTCTTGTTTTAATTTTCCCATTTTATCGAGAAGACTTTTTTTAATACTTTCTAAATCTTCACTCCCTAAATACTCTAAATAATTAGGATTAATGGTCATTTTTTCTTCTGGTTTATAAGAGAGTAAAGCTTCTATTTCATGTAATAATTCTTCTTTAGTTTTCATTTTGCTATACTAGCGAAAAAATTATAAGGATTTACCCATGTTAGAAGTTGGTGATGCGATACCAGACTTTTGTCTACCAAATCAAGATGAAGAAGAGATATGTTTGAGAGATATTAAAGGTCGTTGGATTGTGGTCTATTTTTATCCAAAAGACAATACCCCTGGTTGTACCACAGAGGCTTGTGACTTTACAACTGCTTTACCTGACTTTACAGGAATGGAAGCCATTATTTTAGGGGTAAGTCCAGACAGTCCTAAAAAACATAGAAATTTTATTGAGAAAAAAGAGTTAAAAATTACTTTACTAGCTGATGAAGAAAAAGAGCTTTGTAAAAGTTTTGGTATGTGGCAACTTAAAAAGTTCATGGGTAAAGAGTACATGGGCGTGGTAAGAAGTACTTTCTTAATTGCTCCAGATGGAACCTTAGCCTATAAATGGGAAAAAGTTAGGGTTAAAAATCATGTTCAAGATGTAAAAGAGAAATTAGCAGAATTACAAGGATGAAATCCTTGTAATTTATCAAAATGGATCAGTATCCCCATAAGGGTTATTAACCGATGCCGTGACTATAGGCAATGGTGAGATATCGGTATAGAGTTCAGTTATCACACCATTTTTTGCATTATAAACGCCTTTTGGACGTGTGAACTTTTTGGGCATATTAGGATAAAGCTTATGGTGTAACTTATTTAAAAAATAGGCAAAAGCTGGAGCCGAAGTTCCTCCACCTGTACCACCCCGTCCTATGGGTTTATTGTTATCTCTACCCATCCACACAATGACTTCGGTTGTTGGAGAATATCCACAGAACCAAGCATCAACATTTTTATTGGTTGTTCCTGTTTTGCCCACCACTTCAACCCCTTTAACCCGTGCATTCTTACCTGTACCTCTAATAACAATATCTTTTAAAATATCAGTCATTAAGTAAGCTTGTTCAGGGGTGGTAAAGTCATTAATTTCTTGGTTTTTACCTTCATAAATTACCGTACCATTACGAGAAAGTACTTTTGAAATGAGTCTGGGTTCTATCATATGTCCACCATTGGCAAAGGTAGAGTATATTTGAGCCATTTTTGTAGGACTGAGTCCTAAGTTCCCTAAAGACACCGACATGTCCTGAGGAATTTTAGGAACGTTAAGTTTTTTTAGTTTTCCTAAAATATTTTTTAAACCCACTTCAGTGACAAGGTTAATGGTTGCTAGGTTTCGTGAATGAACCAATGCTTCACGAAGTTTAATGAAGCCTACAAAGTTACTTTCATAATTTTTTGGTCGCCATATTTTACGTTTACCTTCGCTATAATATTGGAACGTTCTTGCAATGTCCGTTAGTTCTGTTGCAGGGTTATAGCCCATGTCTAAAGCAACTTGATAAATGAAAGGCTTAAATGCAGAACCAGGCTGACGTGTCATCATGGTCGCACGGTTAAAGGCAGACTTTTTATAGTCTACTCCTCCCACCATCGCTTTAATGTTACCTGTTTTATTTTCTACAGCTAAAATGGCACCATTTAGGGTCGTGGTAGAAACTTTCTCACGTTGTTTTTTGACAATTTTTTTATGGGCAAAATTCAGTGCTTCTCTTGCAATCTTTTGTTGCTCCATATCAATGGTTGTGTAAATCGTATACCCAGCACTTTGAATGTTAGGAAACTCTTTTTTCAGTCTTCTGACAACTTCATCGGTGATGTAAGGGGCAATGTTTTGGGTTAAGGTATCTTTATAAATAGTAGGAATTTCTTTAATGGCATCAAGGTAGGTTTCATGATTAATCCAACCGAGCTTCTTCATTCTTGAAAGAATGGTACTGGCTCTTGTTAATGCTTTGTCTAAGTTACGCGTAGGGTCATAAGCACTGGGTGCTTTCATGAGACCAGCTAAAAGAGCAGACTCTTTAAGCGTTAATTGATCTAACTCTTTTCGGTAGTAGCCTTTTGCTGCTGTTTTAATTCCGTAATAACCATGACCAAAAAACATTTCATTAAGATAACGTTCTAAAATTTCTTCTTTTGTCAGCTCATTTTCAATTTTTAGAGACATAATGGCTTCTTTGATTTTACGTGAATAACTACGTTCATTGGTAAGAATGGTGTTTTTAACAAGTTGTTGGGTTAGAGTACTTCCCCCTTCTACTTTTTTTCCAGCTTTATAATTTGTGAGTGCAGCACGTATAATGGCATCAGGGTTCACCCCATTATGCTCAAAAAAACGGGTGTCTTCAATGGCAACAAGGGCTTCTACAACATAACCAGGAATCTCATCATAGGTTGCGTATAGACGGTGTTTCCCTTTAAAAATATACGATATTTTATTTCCCTTTGCATCTAAAATAACAGACGATGTTTGAGGTTTATAGTTAATAAGTTTATCAGCATCAATCTTAATTTCATTATAAGCATAAATAAATGCTGCAAAAAGTGCCAATGCAAAGATGATAGCTAAGAGAATAGAACCTTTTATGAGTTGATTAACCATATATGCGTTTCCTTATAAGTATTAACTTATTATAGCTTAATTTCATAAAGCATTGACTTGAAAGAATTGAGCGAGGTTCCTAGACGTGGAATAACACGTAAAATAGGTTCTTTAACCGTAGGTTGACGAATGGCTCCGATTAGGTATCCAGCTTCTTCAAGTCTCTTTTGGTAGAGTAATGTTGATTTGTTATTTAGCATTGGAATGGGTAAAATAAGTGCTTGAATAGGTATTTTCATAATTTTTTCAACGGCTTTTTGACGTATATTAATCTCTTTTTCTAATGCTTCAGAATTTTCTGAGACATACTCAATGTTGACCAAAGCCAAAGCTGTATCAATAATAGAGGGTGCTGTTGAATAGATGAT
>CACVAZ010000071.1:4041-5956 GCA_902727995.1 uncultured Sulfurovum sp. | reverse complement strand
CAGACTCAAAAAGAGTTTGGAAGATTTAGATTTTACTGTAACCGTCGAAAAAAATTTAAACTCTGAATATCTATCAGAAGCCATAGAACAATTTTCTAAGCGTTTGGCAAAAGACAAAAACAACATTGGGTTTCTCTACTACTCTGGTCATGGCTGTCAACTCAACCATCAAGGCTATTTGGTTCCTACCGATGTGGACACAAAAAACAGAGTAAAAATCAAACATCACGCCCTCAGCATCAATGAAATGCTAGACACCCTAAGCATGGCAAACAACCGAGTCAATATGCTCTTTTTAGATGCTTGTAGAGATGTTCCAACAGGAACAAGAGGTGGAACAAAAGGTTTAGGGCAACTAACATCCAGACCAAAAGGCTCTTTAGTAGTTTATGCTACCGAAGCAGGGAAAACGGCTGAGGACAATAGTAATTTTATTGATGCTTTGATTGAAAACATACAACAACCCAATCAAAATGTAAAAGATATTGCTGATAATATTTCTAATGCAGTGGCAGATAAAACAGGAGAGAAACAGATACCTGTGGTTTTTTATAAGAGGTTGCCTGAGGTGGTTTTACACCGTTTAACTACACCAATAATGCCTATAAAAGTATTATCTGATGAAAATTCAAGGATAATTAAAATGATAACATTAATTAAAAAAATTGACAAAATTCTTCTAAAGAATAAAGATGAAAGAGTAAAAAATATTTTAGAAAAATATAAAAAAATTATTGAACAATATTTAATTATTATATCAAGCTTTGCTGCCCAAAAAAGTAAATGTCAAAATTTGGAAAATATTTACAAAGAACAACAAAGAAACCAAATTTCGGATAGACAATTAGGTAAAGATGTTGTATTATGTTATAAAGTTTTGGAAACATCAATTTATAATTTTGATGATATGAATAAAAATTTAGAAAACTTAAGAAAAGCTATTAATACATTGCAGAACATGGTCAATACCTTAGCCGAAGAAAAAGAAGCATGGAATAAAAAACTTTTGAAATCCCCCCCTTATAACGTTACATGTCGTAACCCATATAAAAACCTTATTTATCCTATCCCATCCCCCCTATCTAAAAAAATAATTTAAATTTTCATATAAAACTATTCAAATTCTACAACCACCCCACCAAATCCAATCCATCAATCCGTTCAAAATGCTTAATATTGTTAGAGACCAAAGAAAACCCATGTTGCAGAGCAATAGAAGCTATCATCAAATCCATATCGGCAATGATGTTTCCATTTTTTTTCAAATGGGCTTTGGTTTTGGCAAAAACTTCACTTGACTCTTGGTCAAACTCTAGTATTTGAAAATTTTCTAAAAATGGTCGTACTACTTTTAAGTTCTCGGCTACTCTAGCAGAGTTGTAGGCTCCGTAAATTAGCTCGGTGTAGTTGATTCGTGTGGTGTAGAGATTATGAGGAGGTATCGCTAATAATTTATCGACAACCTCTGGTTTTCCTTTGATAAAATAGATGAGTATGTCACTGTCTATAATGGTGTTGCTCATAGTCCTAACTCAATATCTTTAGAGTTTTTACTCTCTTTAATATCTTGTAACATCTTATCGGCTTCAGAGCTTTTTAATGCCCCTGCAAACTGTAAAAGATTGTTCTGTTTTATCTGATTCTCTTTTCTAAAAAGTTCTATGGCTCTCTCTATTACTTCTGTTTTTGTTGTTTTAAGCTCTTGTGTAAGTTGATTTAATATATAGATAACTGTTTCGTCTAGTCGTATATTGACTGCTCTTTTCATGGGTTACTCCTAAAATGATTTACAATAGTGTATCATAATTATATATTTTTGTAAATGTTTAAGATTTTTTAAAATTTTTCCACAAACAACAGGGGAATTATCTCCCCACTCTAGTACAAGAGGTACAAATAAACAAAAACTAGGAGA
>CACVAZ010000071.1:0-3941 GCA_902727995.1 uncultured Sulfurovum sp. | reverse complement strand
TATGACATTGCCTCTTTTCAAATTCAAGTGCATCCACAACATACACCATCGACCGTTAATATCACCGTAAACCACTAACCATTGGGTGCAAATGCACCCTTTCAATCAAAGGAGAAACCATGTTAAAACAAATCACAACCCTAACGATGGCACTGATGTTACCGATTATGGCAAATGCTTATACCCCTAAAAAAGAGGCTCTGCTTGTGGGGGTTGAGAAGTATCAAAATGGAGAGAGCCTACCAGGCATTGGATTAGACATTAATCAGATGAAAAAACTTTTAGAGCGTCGAGGGTTTCATGTCAAGGTGCTTTTTAACCAAAATGCAACCCTTTCTAATGTCACCAACGCACTTAACAGCTACAGTAAGCTAAGTTCTAACGATAGCTTTGTCTTTTATGACTCTTCACACGGAACACAGATAGCCGATGTCAATGGAGATGAACCTGATGGACTTGATGAAGCTTATGTTCTTTATGATGCCAATGAAAATATATCCAATGAACATGGACTACTGATTGATGACCATTTAGAGAACATGCTCTCTCGTATTCCTGCTAAAAAGCTCATGATTACCGATGCTTGTCATAGTGGAACAATGTATAAAAGTTTTAGCCGTAAAACAAAAACAAAATCACGAAAAGTTGCGTCTAACTTTAAATACATCAACAAAGATAGGGTGAGTGGAGAGATTCAAAAACCTGAAAACTTGGTGGTACTCTCGGCATCTAAAGATAATGAAAAATCTATAGCCACCAGTTCAGGAAGCCTCTTTACCGAAGCCGTCTACGATACATGGAGTGATAACCCAAACATTAGTTTCAAAGATTTACAACAAGCAACCACCCTGCATATCAAAGATATTTGCCGTCATGACCATAATATGGTCGCCCACACGCCAACCCTCTATACGACCAACCGTGCGTATATCAATGAACCTATGAGTGATTTTTTACAGGTCAACATCACTGTTCATCCCCAAAAATATTTGGTAGAGGAGTATTTAGATACCCTTATGACCCAAGGGGCTGTAGAGACATTGGGTTTAGACTCTAAAAACTACTATAATAATGGAGATCATATTGTCTTTGATATAGATGCACAAGGAAAACAGGGACACCTTTACATTTTAACCGTCAAAGAGAGCGAAAATGAGATCAGTGTACTCTACCCTAACCCCCATTATCAAAACAGTAGCGAACAGTGGAGAGGAAGATTCTCTTTTCCTAATGCCCAGACACCTTTTGCTTTTCAAGCCGACAATAAAACCAATGGACTAGAGCGAACCGTGGTCTATACCATCTTGTCTCAAAGTACCATTCCAGAGCTAGAAGTCTCAAGGGTTGGATACAACAAGTTTCAATCTATCTTCAAAGATTTTAAAGGTCAAAGCAGTCTGAAAAATGCCTTTAAAGATATTTTGATAAAACGTAAAGAGAACCAAATTTCTATTGCTAAAAAAGTCTTTAGCGTAGGCATATAATGTAGGGTGCGTTTTCTAACGCACCACTATAAGATTAAATAAAAAAGGATACCCCCATGTTAAAACAGATACTACTAACCACAACCACCCTGCTACTACTAAGTGGTTGTGTCACCAAAGAGATTGTCTATCAAACGTTACCACAAACGCCTGTAGCCAAATCAGAGTCACACACCTTTTCAGGTCAGACCCTAACAGCCACACCACAAGTTTCAAACTTGGTACAACAGATTAAAGCCCTAAGCTCTAACAGTGCCTATTTGGATTTAAACTCAAACCAAAATGTAAGGGTGGGAGGCTTTTTAAATATTGATGCCACACCCAATCGTGCAGGTTATTTAAAAGTGGTCATTATCGACCCCAATGGAGACCGTTCTTTGGTTGTTCCAAACACCATTAATAGTGGCTACCTACACGCCAATCAACGATTTTATAGCAACAATGAGAACTTCGCTCTCAAAGCAACCAAACCCACTGGCTTACACTATGTTGTGGTAATTTTTAGTGAACAGAACGCCCGTTTGATAATGCAACAGGGGATGAATGGTTACAATGCCATCAACAACGACCAAGATTTTTTAAACATCTTACAACGCATTAAAAATCAAGATTATGGAAAAAGCAACATCTCTATTTTTCCTATGCGAATCTATTAATGGTCGGTGAACCGACCCTACGAAGGAGAAAAGATGAAACCAATTTTATTACTCTTAACATTGACACTAAACATCTGGGCAAACCAAAGTTTTTATGACCTCTATGCCCAAAACAGAGCCACCCATAAACCCAACCTTATTACAGCCGATTTTGTGGCTTCGGCTTATGGAACCTATAAATTAACGCGTCAAAAAGCCATAGAAGAGCAAGTACTTCGCCCCAGAGTGATAAACTTTGCCAATTTTCTTTATCAAGGGGTTGTTGAGATGAAGATAAAAGATAAAGAGCAACTCTTAGCCTACACAGCGATGCTCTCGCTCTTGGCAAAAAATGGAGAGAGCCTAGAGATTCCCGATGGTTATGAGCATCTACAGACCATTATCGCGCAAGAGGCAAACTTAATCATGACTGCCAACACCACAGCCCTCTCTCCTATCTTAAAAATCAAAATTGATTACCGAGCCTTTAGGGTTCCAAACAGTTATAAAAAGAGTCAAGCCTATTTTCGTACCATGAAGTATGCTCAAACCATGCCACTCAACAAAAAATTGGCTCAGAACATTCAAACCACCATCAAAGCCTCTGAGCGTCTTGGTAACTTAAAACGTCATATAGATCAACTGCTAGAACAGTTTGTGGGCATAGAGAAAAAAAGCACTGCCTTGATTTCGAGTTATAAAGGGTTAGATTATTATATTTTTGCCAACAGTCCCAAACCATCAGTAAACGACATCGCCAAAGCCATCTACCCTAAAAAAGCTTCTAAATTGAGTAACTTGGTCAAAAAACATATTTTAAATCTCTACAGCTCAAACGATTATGACTTTAAAATCATGCAGACTCTTATAAAACATGGTCACATCAACGCCTTTAAAGGCTACTATACCCAAAGCAAAGATAGAAATGCCCTCTATGTTCAAACCTTTAAAACCAAATCAGCACCACAACAACCCAAAAGAACCCATGCCAACATAGAAATACAGCTAGAAGAGACCTTAAGTGTCATGATAGAAGATGCCTTGGTCTTTTCACAAAGCATTAAAAACAATCAGATAGATAAAAACATGATTAGCACCCTAAAAGAGTTACGAAAAATAGCCCAAAAGAAGAGCATGAAACTTCCTTTAACAGCTTTAGATATAAAGTTTTTAAACAGCTTAGACCTCATATTTTTAGAGCTTAGTGGGGTAAAAGAGAAACCAATAAGTGTTAAAGTAACCAACAAACTAACCCAAGAGCTTTTGCCTCCGAAACCTGTAGGATTTGGCGATGGAAGCTGGGGTGGTCGGTATGTGCATCGGGAGTTTTAACGTAGGGTATGGTTTTAACCTACCGTCTAAACCAAATTTATTACAAATTGAACTTTTTTAGCATAAAAGAGTCGATTTGACGGTAGGCTAAAGCCGTACCCTACAACCCAATCATTTTCAAAAAACTCTCTTCGAGCTTCTGAGAAACCCTAAACTTCAACCCTTTAATCTCTTCTAAAATCACAAGAGCTTCGTCTTTTAAAATGAGACTTTTTTTTACATTGAGTATTAAAATTCCAAGTAGCCCAATGATATCTAAGCCCATATTTTTAGCGATGCCTCTACCTTTTTTCTCATCTATCAGAAGTATTAAACCTAACTCTTTAGCTAGAACAATGGCTTCACTCTCTCCCTTGTCTAAGATACCATCCAATAGCGTAAAAAGAGCCATATCGCTAATCTCTTTGGTTTCAAACAGGCTATTTTTTTCAATCTCTTCATAAACCCCATCTGATTTTATATGAATCTCTTTCATCACCTCTTGGGGTAT
>CACVAZ010000070.1 GCA_902727995.1 uncultured Sulfurovum sp. | reverse complement strand
AAAAATGGAGAATCTGAAGCTGTTCAAGGTCTTATTTTAGGGATGAAAGGGGCAAACATCACTAAAGTACTGGATCAAGTAAAAAGTGAATTAGCCATCATAGAACCAACTTTACCAAAAGGTACGAGCATAGACATTTTCTATGACCGAACAGAGTTGGTCAACTTAGCAACAGGTACGGTAAAAAGTGCTTTATTTCAAGCCGTTATTTTAATCTTTGTTATTCTTTTACTCATGCTTGGAAATTTGGCTTCTGCTTTTTCGGTAGCCTTGGTTTTACCTTTTGCCTTACTCATGACATTTATTGCTATGGAGTACTTTGGCTTGTCTGCAAATCTTATGAGCCTTGGAGGTCTTGCCATTGCCATTGGGATGCTGGTCGATTCTGCTGTGGTCATGGTCGAACACATTACAGCTGAATTGGGAAACAAAGAGAGAGAGAATGAGAGTAAATTAACGATTATTCGTGAAGCTTCTATTGAGATGACTCCATCGATTATTACAGGGGTATTAATTATTATTATTGTCTTTATGCCTTTGTTTACACTTGAAGGCTTAGAGGGAAAACTTTTTGCTCCTGTGGCATTAAGTATTGTCTTTGCCATTTTTGCTTCATTGGTTTTGGCATTAACTCTTATTCCAGTACTTAGTTCATTTATTTTAAGTAAGCGAGAAGAGAAAGAGTTGTGGTTGGTGCGTGTACTTATTAAAGTGTATCGACCTGTCTTAGAGTTTTGTATTCGTTTTTCAAAGTCGGTAATGTTCTTAGTCATTTTACTTTTTGCATGGTCACTTTATTTGGCGATGGAGACAGGAAAGATTTTTATGCCAACTATGGATGAGGGAACAACCATTGTCATGATAGAAACACCTCCTTCTATTTCCTTAGAGGAGAGTGTGGCATTGAACCTAAAAATTCAACAAAAACTGATGAAAGCTGTACCTGACATAGAGAAGATAATTGCACGAACAGGAAGTGATGAAATTGGACTTGACCCAATGAGTCTTAACGATACAGATACTTTTTTGATTATGAAGCCCCAGAAACAATGGCAATCGGCATCGAGAGCTGAAATTGTAGAGAAAATTCGTACGGTCATAGAAGAGATGGGTGGTATGGAGGGGGTCTTTACTCAACCCATAGAAATGCGTGTATCAGAGATGATAACAGGGGTGCGAGGTGACTTAGCCATTGATGTCTTTGGAAGTGATGCCCATGAGCTAGAAAAGATAGCCAATGAGATAAAAAGTGTTTTAGAAGCTACCCAAGGAAGCTCAGATGTTTTCAAAAAAGCAAATGATGGGGTTGCGTATTTTGAACTCTCTTTCAATCAAAAAAATATGGGCTACTATGGAGTACAACAAGATGAGGTCAATGAGTTTTTAAACAGCATGATAACAGGCTCAAAAGTCGGCATCATTCAAGAAGGAATGCGACGGATTGACTTGGTGGTCAAAGGTGAAGCACGTTATCGAAATTCTTTAGAGAAAATACGTGAACTTTATTACCCTTTAGCCAATGGAGAGAGTGTTGCTTTAAGTAAACTCATCAACTTCAAACAAAGCTCAGGCCCCGTACAGATAGAACATGAAAATGGTTACCGAAAAACAGTGGTACAGAGTAATGTAGAAGGGAGAGACTTAGTTGGTTTTGTAGATGAGGTCAAAGAAAAAATAGCCAAAGAGTTAACCCTACCAGCAGGTTACTACCTAAGTTATGGAGGAGAGTTTGAAAACCAAAAAAGAGCTTCAGATAGGTTGTTCATTATTGTACCCATTGCACTTTTTTTAGTTTTTATGTTGCTTTTTGTCTCTTTTGGCTCACTGCTACAAGCCACCATGGTCTTTATGAATGTTCCTTTAGCCCTCATAGGAGGTTTTGCAGGACTTTACTTCTCAGGAGAATACATGTCAGTTCCTGCTTCAGTTGGGTTCATTGCCTTAATAGGCATTGCCATGTTAAATGGAATCGTTATGATGAACTATTTTAATCATCTAGTACACAAAGGAATGGCTGTAAAAGAAGTCATCGTAGAAGGGGCTGTAAAAAGGTTAAGACCCGTACTCATGACGGCATTGAGTACGTCCTTTGGGCTTATACCTTTACTCTATGCCACGGGACCGGGTTCTGAGATACAACGACCTTTGGCGATAGTGGTTATTAATGGATTGGGAAGTTCTACGATTTTGACTTTGATTATCTTGCCTATTTTATATGGGTGGGGGTATCGGAAGGAGAAAGAAATTTAGTACGCCATTGACTTATAAATAGTTTTGTATTATAATAGACAAATGGAAATTGCAGAAACCTCAATCTTTACAAAAGAGATTACGAAAATTTTAACCGATGATGAATACAAAGAATTCCAAAACTTTTTGGTAGCCAATCCAAAAAGTGGCGATGTCATCAAAGGTTCAGGTGGTCTGCAAAAAGTCAGATGGAAAGTTAAAGGTCGTGGTAAAATTGGTGGCATTCGTAATATATACTATTATCATGAAGCTGATAGCTTGATATTAATGATTTTTGTTTATGAAAAAAGTAAAACAGAAGACTTAACACCTAAACAAATAGAAATGCTTAGAAAAACTTTTATGGAGGATTAAAGATGGATGATAAATTATTTAATGAGTTATTGGTTAGTACCAAAGAAGCTAAAGAAATACTTGCAAAAAAAACAGCTCCAAATCGTACCTTTTATATTGATGAACCTAATGCAAAAGAGATTCGTACTAAGTTTGATTTGACGCAAAATGAGTTTGCAAAGCTTTTAAATATTTCTGTGGCAACTCTTAGAAATTGGGAACAAGGAAGAAGAAGACCTGAAGGTCCTGCTCGTGTACTTTTGAATGTTGCGAATTCTCATCCTGATGTTTTGATGGGGTTGTGATAATTTAACAATTATTAGAGAAAAAACTATTATAGTTCTCTTTTATCCCATTCATAATACTTTGAGTATTTTCAGAGTCATTAACAATATCAATATATGGTAACCATTGTTGTATTAACTTAATAACTTCAATATTATCATTATATATCATTTCCATTTCTACTTCATTACCTTTACTATTACTCTTAATAAAGTTGTAATAAGGGCTTTCAAAGAGACCTTCTCTTATGAAAAAATAAGCTGCATAACTATGTAATTTTAATACGATTTTCTTTTTTGATTCTTTAGCTTCATCGACTGTTCCAAAACTATTACCAACTTCATGTGTTCTAAATTTCTTTGATTCTTTTAAATATTCTACTTCTTCAATATTTTCAATACCATTGAAAGCAAAAGGTCGTGTTACTAACCCTTGTTTTTTATTTTTTATATCATATTTAAAATATAAGTAATAGATAGAATCAAATGTTATAATTTGATTTGGTTGAATATATCTATTTCCAATATACTTGTCATCTCTTTTATAAAATAGTTTAACAATACAATTATGATTAATTGCTGTATTTAATTTAATAATTTTTTTTGAAAGTTCTGATAAATGAGTTGTATCAAGCATTATAGTATGTAAATCTGTACCAAATTCTATAACACTTTTTATCATGTCTTTTTTCAGTATAGGATTAGATAAGTTGTCTTTAAATAGGTTAAAATAGTTTTGATAGGATATTTGAGATGGTAATAAATCTTTGAAATGATAAGCACCTAGCTTTTTGCTGTAAACTATATCATCACATTCTTTAATTGTGTTTTCAATGGTCTTTATTCCAACTTGACATTTTTTTACTAATTCATCTTTTGAACAGGTTTTATTGAATAGCTGATTATATATTGTAATTTTTCTTTCTTGCATAGCTTCCCTTTATGTATGAAATTATATAACATTTTCTATTTATAGAATCTTATTAAAATTTAATCTATAAATAGAAATATAATTGACTTTATTTTCTATTTAGTGTATTATTTTGAAGTTCTCAACTAAAAAGGAATATTTTAGTTGAGAATAAATATAATATTAGGATAGTTATGACTAGAAAATTCAGGATTCTTAGTTTAGATGGGGGAGGGATAAGAGGATTATACTCTGCCCGAATGTTAAAAAGAATAGAAAAAGATTGTGGAGTAGATTTTTATAATGATTTTGATTTAATCGTTGGAACATCTACAGGTTCTATTCTTGCAGGAGCAATTGTTAGCAAAATAGATTTAGATAAAGTTGTTTCTCTCTATCAAGATGAAGGAAAAAACATATTCAAAAAACGATGGTTTACTAGAATAGGATTATTCCGTAGTAGATATAATCCTAAATCTTTTGAAAAAGTTTTAAAGTCAATTTTTGGTGATACGGTACTTGGAGATATCCAAAAACCTTTATTAATTAATGCTACGAATATTGGAAATTCTTCACAGTTTGTATTTAAAACAGATTTTAATAATCAAAAAGATGGAGATGGAAACGAAAAAGTATTGGTTAGAGATAATGACATAGCTTTATCCGATGCTATTTTAGCTTCATCAGCTGCTCCTATCTACTTTCCTCCACATAAAGTTAAAACTCATTTACTTGCAGATGGTGGTCTATGGGCAAATAGTCCTGTATTGGTTGCATTAGCTGAAGCTAAAAAAATCTTTAATAAAAAACCAGAAGATGTTGTAATTCTATCTATCGGAACAGGATTGGAAAAAAATGATTATGATATAGATACTAAAAAATGGGGGTTTTTAACTGGTTGGAAACGAGAAAAACTAATTTCAATGATTTTAAATTTACAAACAAAGACAAATAGTGATTTACTTCAATTTCTAATGCCTAAAGAAAATATTTTAAGATTAACATTTACAAGTACAAAAGCACTACCTCTAGACAAAATTTCTGAGAATTCAAATTTATTAAGTAAGGCTGATAGTGATTTTGAAGAGCAACACTCTATGATTCAAAATTTTATAGATACACATATAAAGGATATAAGTGTCAAATAATGAAAGATATAAACATAAACTTTTTGAAAAATTAGTGATTATAGGTAAATCCTTAGACTTGACTCCCACACAATATAAACTAGCAGAATCAAGATACAAAGCTGTAGGAAAATGGTTGGCTGATGGAGAATATTGTCTGTTTGGAACAGGTAAAAAACAATGTTTTAAAGATGGAGATATTTATCCACAAGGTTCAATTAGACTAGAAACAACGGTCAAACCTATTGGACAAAATGAATTTGATATAGATTTAGTTTTTTTTACACCAAATATCTCTACAGATAATATTAGTCCTGAGTTTTTGAAAGAGTTAATTGGAAATAGATTGAAAGAGCATGAAACTTATAAAAATATGTTAACAGAGACTAATAGAGGTTGGTGTATTAATTATGCTGATGAGTTTCATCTTGATATAACACCATCTTTAGATAAACAAGATGAACCACATAATACAAGTGAACTAGTAGCTGATAGTAAATTAAAAAATTATATGACTGCAAATCCAAAAGGATACAGTGAATGGTTTGATGATAGTTCACTTGTGATACCTATTTTTGAAAGAACTAGAGAATTATTTAAATCAGAGCTTAACTTAACAATGGAAAGTTTTGTAGCAAGGGATAGTATTGCTGAAATTGAAGAACTGCCTGAACATGAACCAACCAAATTACTATTAAAAAGGTTTGTTCAAGTCTTTAAAAGACATAGGGATGTAATGTTTGAGGGTAAAGATGACGCACCTATATCAGTAATTATTACAACTTTAGCAACAAAATCTTATTTAGATTGTATTAAAAGTTCAAGTTATGATAATGAGTACGATCTCATGCTTGATACCTTACATAATATGAAAAAGTATATTGATATGAAATATGGTTTATATTGGATAGAAAATCCTTCAATTGATAGTGAGAATTTTGCTGAAAAATGGAATAAAGATCCAATAAAAAAGAAAAATTTTGATACTTGGCATGATGCTTGTAATCAATTTTTTAATAAGTTTCATATAAATATGGGGCAAGATGTATTTCTAGATTCTCTTGAAGAAGGGTTTGGTA
>CACVAZ010000069.1:14363-31724 GCA_902727995.1 uncultured Sulfurovum sp. | reverse complement strand
GTTCGTTCAATTGAGCCTGTTGCTTCTTTAATTCCAAAAATATTTGGAACATCATCAAAAAGTCTACAGACGGTATCAGCTGTAATGTCTACCCCTGTTCGTCCTGGTACATTGTAAAGCATAAAAGGAAGTTCAACAGCTTTGGCAATGGCTTTGTAGTGTTGGTAAAGACCTTCTTGGCTTGGTTTGTTGTAGTAGGGACTTACTGAAAAAATTGCATCGACACCACAGGCTTCTGCATGTTGGGCAATTTCAATGGCTTCATGGGTGGCATTGGAACCAGCACCTGCTAATACTTTTGTATTCGTACCTTTACAAACTTCAACAGCAATTTCAATACAACGTTTATGCTCATCATGTGTTAAAGTAGCACTCTCTCCTGTTGTTCCTACAGGACAAACAGCATCAATTCCATTGTTAATTTGTCTTGTAATTAGCCTTGCAAAAGTTGCTTCGTCTAGTGTTCCATTTTTAAAGGGGGTAATTAGTGCTGTAGTTGCACCTGTAATTAAGTTACTCATTTTCCGTTTTCCTACTTGCTTTTTGCATTATGTTTTTTTAGTATTATGGTTGTTGTGAAATTGTTGTCAAAGTATTTATTGGCTATTTTTGTGACCATTTCAGGCGTAATTTTAGCTAAATTCTCTTCATATTCAAGTAAAGGTTTTAAGTTTCCTCTTACTAAATAAGAGCCATAGAGCGAGTTAACTGAAGCCGAATCTTCAAGAGAATAGATAAAGTCTGCTTTAGTGTTGATTTTTACTTTTTCAAGCTCTTCTTTTGTTACTTCACCAGCTTTGATTTTTTCAATTTCTGATAAAATTTCTTTTTCTAAATCTTCGATTTTAATTCCTGGGTTTGCCATACCCATAAATATAAAGATACCCTCATCGGTGAGTTCCATGTTATAGCCATGAACGGTGTTTGCCATTTGTTTTTCATCAATAATTTTTTTATATAAACGCGAAGATTTCCCTGAAGATAAGAGTTCAGAAATGGCTGAAAGAACCACTTGATCTTCATGTTCATAATTTGGAATAGGATAAGCAATGGCAATGGTATCAACGGTATTGTTATCTTTAAAAATAGTTTGTCGTATGCTTCCATCACGTTTGGGTTCAGCAACTTTTAATGCTGGAATGTCCGTATGGTTTTTAATCTTTCCAAATTTTGCTTGGGCAACTTTAAATACTTCTTTTTCATCCACATCACCTGTGACGATTAAAATGGCATTATTAGGTTGGTAGTATTTAGCATGAAATTCTTTAATATCATCAATTGTCCATGTTTGAATATCATTCATAAAACCAATGGGTGTCCAGTGGTAAGGATGTGAAACATAATGAGTATTAAAAAGTCTAAAGTATAAATAGCCAATAGGTGGATTGTCGGTACGTACACGACGCTCTTCAGCCACGACATTCCGTTCAACTTGAAACTCTTCATCTTTAAGATTTAAATTTTCCATGAGTTCAGCAAAAAGTTCCACCGAAGTTTCTAAATTTTTAGTGGATGATTTAATGTAATAATGCGTATAGTCAAAAGAGGTAGCTGCGTTGTTAGTAGCACCTTTTGATTTAACAATTTTATCAAATTCACCAGCTTCTAGGTTTTTGGTTGATTTAAAGTTCAAATGCTCTAACATATGAGCAATGCCACTTTTCCCCATGACTTCATTACGAGAGCCTACTTTATAGAAGATATCGGTGGTAATAACATTGGAGTTGTTTTTCATGGGAACAACAACAATTTCTAAGCCATTGTCGAGTGTTTTAGAGTGGTGTACGGGTAGGGAGTTAGCCATTAAGAGTCCTATGCTACTGATTATTAATATAAGGGGTTTTTTAAACATAAATATTTACCATCCTTTATGGATTTTTAAGGGTGTTATTTTAACTAAAAAGTCTTAAGTACTTGTACTCTATTCTTGTAACCATTTTGTAACTATTTTATTTTATACTTCGCTCAACATATAAATCAAAGGGTTTTTTTAAATGAAAAAAATTTTATTATCTACAATCGCATTAAATACACTTCTGTTAGCAGAGGTAGGTATTGCTCCTCTAAAAGCAAAGTCTGAAAAGACTTTGTTTGATAGAATTCATGCTAAAGGGGATTTGCGACTTAGATATGAGAGTATCGAAAGAGATGACGACGAGAATAAATATAGAAATAGGTATCGTTTAAGATTAATTGGAAACATTGATTTAACGGATAATCTTGTTTTTGAATCTGGTATGCGATCTGGTTATGCTAACCCAACTTCAGGGAACCAAACATTTCAAGATGACGAAGCGTTGAGTGACTACTTTTGGCAGTCGTTAAGATTTAATATTCTAGGAGTTTCTTATAAGTCTGCTAATACTACTTATAAAGTTGGTAGACAGCCTTTTATGATGTATAGACCTATTAGATCACAACTTGTTTGGGATAATGATATTTCAATGAATGGGGTAAATTATCAATATAAAGATGATACAAGACGAATTACTTTGGGTGTCAATCAGCCAACATTGGAAGAAGCGTCGGTTGCAAAAGATGATGTGACCCTTGTCATAGCACAATATGTACAGACAACAAAAATAGATGCTGGAAAAGTTAATTTGGGGTCAGGTATCTATTATTATGATGGATTCAAAGGGAATACAGGATTTTTTGGTAGTGGGAAAGGGAATAGTTTAGATGCAAATGACTTGTATGAAAATGATTATCATATCGCAGAAGGATTTGCAGAAGTACAGCTTAAAAATGTGTTGGGTAAGCCTTTAAGTCTTGCAGGGGGAGTCGCCTATAACTTTGGTGCAGATGACAATAACTTTGGGTATGATGTGGCAGTTAAATTAGGTAAAACTAAAAATGTTGGAGATTGGCAAGTAAAATACTCTTATACTGATATTCAAGAAGATGCCGTATTGGGTGCTTATTCTGATTCAGATAATTTTGGTGGTGGTACAGCTGCAAGGGGTCATGCAATTAGAACAAGCTATAAAGCAGGTAAAAATCTTTATCTCGCAGGTAACTTTTTCTTTAACGAATATTATGCAAGTAAAAGTAAAACGGATGTAGAGGTTGATTATGAGCGTGTACAGTTGGATATGATCTATAAATTTTAAACTGGCATAACCCTAATGTGTAAGTCTTTTAACTTTAATTAAAACTTTTTTGGATAAGGTGTCACCTTATTATAATTTTTAAAAAAAAATTATAACTTAAAATTATTTGAAATAGGGACTTATTAATTATATGGATGCAAAAAGGCTCATAAAAAATGTATCAGGGGTATTAAGCAAAGATAAAAAAAATATTTTTTATTTATTTTATTATAGCTTTATAGAAGCTTTTTTACTTTTGGCTATTCCTCTAGCCTCAACTTTTATTATAAATAGTGTACTGGCTCATGCAACTATTTCTATTTTTGTTTTAGGATCTATTGTTATTATAATTTTTATTTTAATCACTCTATTGCAAATGATTCAAGTGTATATCATAGAAAAATTTGAACAAAAAATTTTTATAACAACGGGTATTGAAATTGCATTACTGGCAATTTTATTAAAAGACAAAAGTGTTGAAACGAAACAATCTATGAAAAAATACATGAATTATTTTTTTGATATTACATCCATACAGAAAATTTTTCCGATTCTTATTCTTGATGGTGTGAGCTTAGTTATTAAAGTCATTGTAAGCCTATTATTACTTTTACTTTTTTCTCCTGTACTTTTTGTTTTAGGGCTTGTCTTGTTTTTTCTTTTTCTAGGTATATTACTCTTTTTAGGGCGTAATGGTCCTGATTATGCTATTAATCGTTCTAATGCCAAGCATAGTGCAATTTATTGTTTACAACAAATGCCTCAAGAAAGCAATTCAAGAGAAGAAGTTTTAAAAGAATTTGATAATTATTTAGAAAAATTTGTTGAAGCCCGCCAAAAAATATTTAGAGTTGTCTTCAATCAATTAGCTGTAACTTATTTTTTAGAAGGTTTGATCTTTTCGAGCTTTTTGATTGTGGGAGGGTATCTTGTGGTAGAAGGAAAACTACCTATTGGTGAATTTGTGGCTGCTGAAATTATTACCATTTCGATTACGTACGCAATAAAAGGATTTATGAAACAAGTCGATTATATCTATGATATGATAGAAGGACTCTATAAAATTGATAAATTATCTCTTTCTTTAGGTGAAAAAATTGATGAAAAATGATACCTTTAATGTTTTAAAAAAAGTTGAACTTAATACGATTGTAAAAAAAGTATGGATGATTAGTTTTTTTATTGTTTTGTTTTTTATTGGCATTCTTTTTTTACCGTGGCAACAAACAGTTAAAGGTACAGGTTTTGTTACACCATTAGATCCTACTGAGAGAAATTATATGCTTTTAGCAACCATGGATGGTTTTATCGAAAAATTTCATGTCCAAGAAAATCAATTTGTAAAAAAAGGAACACCTCTGTTTAGTATGGTTGATTTGGATAAAACTTATATCAATAGACTAGAAGAAATAGAATCGAGTACAAAAGAGCAATATGAAAATGCGAAAGAAATCATTAAAGCTTCTAAGGGACGAAAAGAGAAGGAACAAGAATATCTTACAGTAGGGTTAAATGTTTATGTGCAAAAAAGAGCACAAATAAAAGACAAAATAAGAAGCCTAAAGTTTCAACAAACATCATTGAAAAAAAATAAAGAGACGGTAAAATTAAATTTTAGAAGAGTAGAAATTTTGTACATGGATGGCATTGAATCAAGACAAAACTATGAAAAAATGCAAAATATGACCACTAAAGCTACGGCTGAACTTGAAAAAAATTACATTGATATTGAAGTTGAAAAGACCAATCTAGATATTCTTAGTAAAGAGCGAGAAAAATTTTTAAAAGAAAATGAAAGTAAGATAAAATCTTTAGAAAACAACATTTTATTAGCAAAAAATAAACTTAAAAGCTTAGATCAGAATTTACAAAGACAAGCCACAAATATTTCAAGATATGGAACATCCCAAGTTGTTGCTGAAAAAGATGGATATATTGTACGGTTATTAAATAATGATAAAAATAAATTTATCAAAAAAGGTGAAAATATTATGCAGTTTGCACCTAAGGCAACACTTAAGTCTGTGCTATTAAAAGTATCTGACTTTAATATGCCCCTTATTAAAGAGGGTTTACCTACAAGAATTATGTTTTATGGTTGGCCTGCCTTACAAATTAGTGGATGGCCTACGATTAAATTTGGAACATTTGGGGGAATTATTAAAAAAGTAGAAGCTATTTCTCATGAACAAGGTTTTTATTATGCCTATATTGTCGAAGACCCAAATGAAGAACCGTGGCCCAATGATATGCTTTTACGTATGGGAACACAGTCTACTGTTTGGGTAAGACTTAATACGGTGCCTATTTGGTATCAGATTTGGCGATTAATGAATGCTTTTCCTCCCCAAATGCTAACGCCTGAGGTGAAAAAGTAGTGATGCATCTATTTTTATTACTTATGCTTCTGATGTTAAGCCCTCTTATTGCAAAAGAGCTGTTTACAGAAGAGACCATTGTTCAATACTTAACAGAAAAAAATCCTTTCATCTATGATGCTGTGGGAGAAAAATATATTTATAAAGCTAAAGAAGAATACGCTTTAGGTGACTTTGATACCAAAATATCAGGAAAACTTGATACTAAAAGATATCCTGCAAGTGAAGCAGATTTTCTTGATGTTACAGCTCAAAAACCTCTTGAAAATGGTTTAGAATTTATTGTTGGTTTTCGACAAGCAGAGGGTGTGCAAGAGTACAACAACATTAAAACCAGTGAGCAAGGAGAATTTCGTATTGGTATGAGTGTACCAATATTTGAACTTCTAGAAGATACAAATCTTCGGAAGTTTAATAAGCAATCAGCTTCTTTAAATACGATTCAGTTTAATGCTCAATCTCAAGATAACTTAAGAATTTTATATTTTAACATACGCTCTTTATACAATAATTTTTTATATTATAAATCTGTGTTAGAACTTGAAAAACAACTTTATGATAAAGCTGATAAGCGAAAATATTATGTTGAAAAAAGAGTACAAGTGGGAAATTTACCTAAGGTCGCTTTACTTGAAATTGAACAACAAATCATCAATAGAAAACAGCGAATTTTATCAGCAGAGAATTATTACACAAAAGTTTTGGAAAATTTTGTTCAATATTTAAATTTATCTAAAGAGGACTTTTTATCGAAGTATACTTTTGTTGATATTTTAGAGTTAGAAAAGAAATACATAAAAATAGATAAAGCCATTGATATTGCTTTAGCTAATAGAACCGATTTAGAGGTATTGGCTTATGAAAAAAAGAAGCTTGGATTAGAGATGAAACAGGCAAAACTTTTACAATATCCAAAATTAAATGTAGGTGTTTATGGTGTGTATGATTTAAAATATAATGATGGAGTAAAAGTTATGTTTGACATGGAGTTTCCTGTTGAACAAAGGAAGTATAAGGGAAAATATAATCAGATTCAAAGAGGCATAGAAAATATAGAAAATAAAAAAGAGAAAAAAATAATTACCATTAAAACAAAATTAATCAATATTATTAATTCTTTAGATATTATTAAGAAGAATATCCAAAATGTACAAAATGAAATAGCTTTAGTTGAAGAGCTTGAAAATGTGGAATATAAAAAATACAAAGTAGGAGCAAGTAATCTTTTTTTACTAAATCAAAGAGAAGTTTATAGCTTAGAGATTAAGAAAAAATTTTTACAATATACTTTGGAATATTTGCTTTTAGCACAGGAAGCTCAAACTGAAATGGGAAAAATATAAAGAGTAAATACTTACTCTTCTATTAGCTTTTTTTTGATAAATAATTATACAATCCTAAAGCAACAATAATAATACCAACGCCCATAATGAGGTAAAGCCCATATAACATCTGCGTATAATCATGTAAGGCAATTTTAAAGACAACCATTAAGGCTTCAATGGATAAAGCAATAATAATGGCAATGGCAAATTTACTTAAAATCATGCTATCTTCACTTTTCCCACCATAACTTTTATAATAGACTTCACGCTCTAAAATGTTTTTTGATAAATCAAAAATAGCGAGTCCGAGGGTAATGGAAACAATGGGTCTAAAAAGAGCATCTAAATTAAATCCATCGGAAAAAAAATGACCAGCAAAAGAGACAAAAGAATAACCAATGGCTAAGGCAGAAAAAAACATTAATGAAAATCCAATAATTGTATAGAAAAGTTTGGTAATATTATTAAAAGTTTCATGGAGTTCAATTAAACGTAGTCTTGCTAACAGTTTACTTAGTTTAAAATCAATAAAAACGTAATGTTCTAGCTCTTTCTTCATAATGGTAATACACATGCTTCCTGTAGCAGAACTAAGGTAAGGTTGGCTCATTGAAAAAACATCATTTTTTTTGTGTAATGTGCTAATCAAATAAGAACGGTCTTTACCAATGGCTTCTTCCCCAACCTTTTTTCGATAAATATTTGGGCTTGTTTGTATGAAGTCTTCATTTGTAGTGTAGACTAATTCCATAGAGGGAAAATTATGAAAACTTTTGGCATAATTTTTTGCGTCAGTATCTGAAATATTTCGATTACTTTCAAGGGTTGCAATAATAAAAAGTTCAATCTCTTCAATATGATCTTGATAAAGGCTTATGAACTCAGTCATTTAGTCTCCTATAAGTTTAAGATAACAAAATTATAACTTTTAAATATAAATTTAGAGTCTATTTTTTGCTTAAAATGTAATCAAAAAAATAACTTTGAATCTAGCTATAGATTTAGGGCTTTAAGTGTATACTAATAGCGTTTATTTTTAATAAAAAATTACAAATACAATTCAGAAAGAAAGGATACAATCATGGCAGAATGGCGTAAAGTAGCGAAAGCTTGTGCTTTAGGAGACGGACATATTAGTCAACAAGAGGTTAAAATTCTTCGAGAAACAATTCTTGTAGATGGACATATTTCTAAAAGCGAATATGATTTTTTACTAGAGATTAAAGCAGAAGCTAAATCATCAGTAAAAGTTTTAGATGAACTCATTGCAGAGTGTGAAAAGCTACTTAAATAGTTTTTATTTAAAAGACAATTTTAACGTATTTCCATCTTTTTAGGTGGAAATAAATATTACTTCTTATTTATTTACATTTATCCCGTAGCAATCACAGTTTTTAAATAACTATTTTCATTTAAATAAATATGTAACTGCTTTAAAAGTTCATTTTTCTTATTTGGACTAATAAGCGATGCATTTTCAATTTGACTTGTAAGTTTTTGATTTAAATATTTCTTTTTATAGTCCATGTCTTCTAATACCTCTAAAGTATTTTGGGCTTCTACAAGATTTGAGAACTTAAAGTCTCCTAACTTATCAAAAGTAATGCTAACTTCAGTAGGGTGGGTAAAAAGGTTGTGTTTCATTCCTAGTACTTCCTGGTAAGCACCTGTTAAGAAGAAAGCTAAGAAGTACTCTTCGTTATCGATATCAACATCGTGCAAGTAAAGTGGAGCCGTTTCATCAAAAGGAATTTCTCCATCAGAATCACAGGTAATGTCCCAAAGGCTAGAGGGGTTAGTCGCTTTTATGTTAAGTTTGTCTATGGGCATGACAGGAAAGTGTTGTTTTAAACCCCAGAAGTCAGCTAAAGACTGAAAAGCTGAGAAGTTAACTAAGTAACGTTCTTGAATTTTATTCTGTAGTTTCAGTAACTCCTGTGAACCATCACTAAGTAGTAAGATAGATTTTTTAATGATAAGATGTACTAAAATCTCTGCGTTGGAACGGTCTTCTAAGTCTATGTAGCCTAGATCAAACAGCGTAAGTAGACTTTCCATGTGATCTAAGGCATCGTGCAGGTATTCTCTTGCTTTGGCACGGTTTAGGTCTTGCCATAAATCATTTAGTTCTTTAACAAGAGGAGGATTAATTTCTTTTAGGCGTAAGGACTTTTCTTGATAGTCTTGTGAAAATAGTTCTAGGACAGGAGCAATAAGCACAGCATGAGAAGCAGCAATGAAGCGTCCAGACTCGGTGAAGATATCAGGTTCTTCAATACTTTTATTTTTGGCAATTTCTTTAATAAGAAAAACGACGTCATTAGCAAATTCAGCTAGGGTGTAGTTAATCTCTTTTTTGTGAGGATATTGCCCATACTCTACAGCTAAACCTCCACCAATGTTAATGGCAGACAAGGCATAAGCACCACGGTTTTTTAAATCAGCATAGATGTTTCCAGCTTCACGTAGTGCTTTTTTAAGAGGATTAATTTCAGACATTTGGGAGCCAATGTGAAAATGAACCATCCATAGTTGGGCGAGTAAGTCATTTTTCTTTAAAAGGTCATAGGCTTCTAGCAGTTCGGTAGAGGTTAGACCAAACTTAGAAGTATAGCCCCCACTTTTTGCCCAAATACCAATGCCTGAACTATGGAGACGAATACGCATACCGATTTTAGGAATGAGAGCATTTGTATCTTCTTGATGGACAAGAATAATGGTTTCGAGTTCCCCTAAACCTTCTATGGTAATGGTAATGTTATGTCCCATAGAGGCTGCCATGAAGCAAAGTGAAATCATCTCTTTGTCTTTAAATCCATTAACGGTGATGGGTGCACCAAGTGGCGTATGGGTCATGGCAATGATAAGTTCGGCTTTAGACCCTGCTTCGAGTCCATAATTATAGGTTTTAGAAACCTCCCTGAGGGATTGTATAAAATTAGAGAACTGATTTACTTTAAGAGGAAAAACAGCCTGAAATTTTCCTTGATAATTAAACTCTTCTCTGGCTCGGTTAAACTCAGTATAGAGTGTAGAGATTTGTTTTTTTATGAGATGAGGAAAACGTAAAAGTAGAGGACCAGTATGTCCTTGTTCCCTAAGTGTTTGTGTGATTTTAAGTAAAGAGGGTTGGCGTTTATGATTAACATTTATTGTATTGTTTTTAATGATAAAATTGTTATCTGCCCATATGTTGATGCCGTAGTGTTTTTCCATGGTTTACCTATTATTTGGCTATTGCTTACTTTCTGAATTTTAAAAAGTATTATATCTAAATAGAAAAGATATAATTCATTTAAGATTTGGATTAGGAAATAAAATGAAAAAAATTATAGCCATTGATTTGGGCTCAAATAGTTTAAGAGTTTTAAAGATGGATTGTGAAAGTAAAGAGAGCTTAGGAGAGTTTCACAAAACAGTTAAAACTGCTGATGGCTTAGCTAAAACAGGTAAGATAAATGACGAAGCACTTGTTAGAGTTATTAGAGGACTTAATGAAGCCAAAGAAGCACTTGATTTTAGTGATGCTAAAATAAAAGCTGTAACGACAGAAGCTATTCGTCAAGCAAGTAATGGATTAGAAGTTTTAATTAGTATAAAAAAGCAGACTGAAGTCTCTTTTGAGGTGATAGACGGTGATACTGAAGCGAAGTATGCACTTAGGGCTGTACAAAATAGACTGGAAATTTTAGGAAAAAAACCAAAGAGCTTTATGATGGTGGATATAGGGGGAGGTTCTACCGAAATGCTTTTCTATTATGGAAACAAATACTTTTCAAAAAGTTTTAAAGTAGGCATTGTAACCATAACCCAAAAGTTTAACTCTTTAGATGAAATTGCTAAAGCCATTCCTCTATTTATGTCGGCTATGAGAGATTATTATGATGAGATGATAGTAGAGCATGGCGAAGTTGAGCTTTTTGTGGCAACAGCAGGAACGCCTACAACCATTGCAGCAATGAAAAAGGGAATGGACTATGCTACCTATGATGCTAAGAAAATTCACGGAACCATGCTTTCTCAAAAAGATTTAAGAGATACACTTAAAGAATTGATAGCGATGAGTCAAGAAGAACGGATAAAAGCAGTGGGTGTTGGTCGTGATGATCTTATTGCATCGGGTGTTTTGATTTATGATGAGCTTTATAATATTTCAAGTTTTCAAGACTCAATGGTCATTGATGATGGTATTCGTGAGGGTGTGGCTTTTGATGAATGTATGAACAAATAAAAAATATATTTTAAAGACACAATCGTAGAAAGGGGTTTATTTAATGAAAATACCAAAGATAATTCAAACAATATCAGAAGAACTACTCACAACAAATGCAAAAGCAATTGTGGTTGGTGGCTCGGTACGTGATCATTTTTTAGAACTACCCATTAAAGACTATGATATTGAAGTCTATGGTTTAGGTTCCTTAGAAGTATTAGAAAATATATTGTCAAAATATGGTTCTGTTAATTTAGTAGGTAAAAGTTTTGGCGTTTTAAAGTTTGTGCATAAAGGTGAAGAGTATGACTTTTCATTTCCTCGAAAAGAAAAGAAAGTAGCAGAGGGGCATAAGGGTTTTGTTGTCTCTTGTAATGGAACGTTGAGTTTTAAAGAAGCATCTTTACGTCGTGATTTTACCGTAAATGCAATTGGTTATGACATCGAGAAAAAAGAGTTCTTAGACCCTTATGGAGCAAATATTGACATGGAGAATAGGGTTTTACGACATATAAATACTAAGACTTTTATGGAAGACCCTTTGCGTGTCTATAGAGCTGTACAGTTTTGTGCCAGATTTAATTATGTGTTAGACCTAAATACTTTTAAACTTTGTAAAACTATGGTCTCTTTGGGCATGTTAGATGAGTTAGCCAAAGAGCGTATTTACATTGAGTTTAAGAAGTTACTTTTAAAGTCAAAGAAGCCTTCCATTGGATTTGAACTTATGCGAAAACTTGGGATTATTGAAAAGTATTATCCTGAGTTAGATGCTTTAATAGCTGTGCCCCAAAGTCCTATATGGCATCCTGAAGGGGATGTTTGGATTCATACCATGATGTGCATTGACAAAATGGTTGCGTTTCTCTATGGTGATGAAAAACAAGATTTAAAAATGATGTTTGCCATACTTTGTCATGATTTTGGAAAAGCGACACATACGCAAATAAGTCCTGATAAAATCTCAGCCATTGGGCATGAGTTGGCTGGTCTTGAACCTACAGAACGTTTCATGTATAGATTAACAGATGAACATGATTTTATAAAATCTCTTTTGCCTTTGGTTGAGTATCATTTAGCTCCTTCTATTTATTTTCGTGGAAATGCTAAAAAATCAACCATACGCAGACTGGCTACCAAAGTAAACATAGAGGAACTCGTTACCGTAGCAAGAGCAGATTTTTTAGGGCGTACGACGGAAGCTTCGTTAAAAGGTATTTATGAAGCTGGGGATTGGTTGTTAGCGAAAGCAAAAGAGTTAGATGTCTACAATGAACCAGTCAAAGCTGTTTTACAAGGAAGAGATTTGATTAAGTTAGGACTAAAGCCTTCTAAAGTATTTAAAATATTATTAAATAAAGTCTATGAAAAACAATTAGAGGGAGAGGTAAAAAATAAGTTAGAAGCCATTGAGTACGTTAATAGGATAATAAAGATTTAAGTTTATTTTAATATTTAATAAAATATAATATTATTTATATAAGTTAATATTTATTTAAGGTTTAAAATGAAAAAGAGTGATATCGTACATAAAATACGTTTAGCACGTTTAGCACATGTGAAATGGGTACAACGTGCTAAATCATTGGTGAATGATATGCCAATTAAAGAAGAAGATATCCCTCTTACTTCTGATTCTTGTGAATTTGGAAAGTGGTTTTATTTAGATGGTCAAATACTTTTAACAATCTTCAATGAGAGAGCTGTTAAAGAAGTAGAAGATTTACATAATAAATTACATGATGAGTATGTGAATATCTTTAAAATATATTTTGATCTTTCAAACATAGGGTTTTTTACAAGATTGCTTAATAATCGTAAAAAAGTATCTGATGAAGAGAAAAAATGGGCAAAGTATTATTTGAATTTGTTAGAAGAGACTTCTAATGCTTTAATTAAAAAGTTAAATATTATGGAAACTAAAATAAATATGGCAGACGAGAAGCTATTTGAGAAGTATGCTTAATACTTCTCGGTTTTTATTTGTTAATAAAACTATTCATTTCTTAGCACATTAAGTGGATCAACCGAAGAAGCTTTTTTTGCTGGGTAGATAGACGAGGCTAAGACAATAACTATGGCACCAATGATAATAAGTACAAAATCAAGTAAGGTTAAATCTATGGGTAGTTTAGAAAAACCGTAAACATCTTCTGAGAGAGAAATGAGGTCAAAGGTTGTTAGAATCCACATGCCAATTAGACCAAGAAAAGTTCCTGCAATAATTCCCCCTAATCCAATGATGGCACCTAGTTTAAAGAAAATACTTTTTATTTCACTACTTGTTGCCCCCAATGTTTTCATGAGAGCAATTTCTGTACGACGACTCATAACGGTCATGAGTAAAGAGGAGATGATGTTCAGTGCTGCTACTAAGATGATGAGTAGTAATACTAAGAAAAGTGCTTTTTTCTCCATTTCCATAGCTGCAAAAAAAGAAGCGTTTTGTTCCCACCAACCTTGAATTCGTACTCCTTGATGGTAGTCAATGGATTTTAGATAAGCGTTAATATGTTTTAAATCATTCATGGCATCATTTGAATAGATATGAATTCCATCGTAAATACCAGTTGGACGCTTTAAAACTTTTTGAAAGGCTTCATGCGTAGTATAGATAATGGCTTTGTCATAAGTGTTAAGCCCTGAATCAAAAGTAGCATCTATGGTAAAACGTTTTTGTACAGGCATGGAACCAAAACCTATGGCTTGTTGCTCTGAAAAGTATAAAGTAAGCTTTTGACCTTTTTGTACGCCCATTTCGACAGCGAGACTCTCTCCTGTAACCATCTTAAATTTACTTTTTACCTTGATTGAACTTTGGGCTGATTTATCAAAGACTTCATTGATTTGTCGTTCTTTTTCGAAGTCTACCCCATATAAAATTGAACCATTAACATTTGATCCAGATTTTGAGATGACTTGTGTTGTGTAGTAAGGCGAAAACTTTAGTTCTGGAAATTTTGAGGAAAGTTTAGTAACGATGTCATCATTAGCATTTTGATAACCAATGGGGATGAGGGTAAGAGGGTAGTTCATGACAAAAAGACGTTTCTTGAACTCTTTTTGTGTTCCATTCATAATACCCATGGCCAACATGAGTACCATAACCCCAGCTGCAATGCCTATGAATGCTAACAATGAAGAGATAAAAATAAAAGGGTTATCTCGGTCATATTTTAGGTAGTGCTTAATGACTTTGTTTATAAAAACATTGTTTTTAGTAACTTGCATTAGGCGAGTAGACCCTTTTTAGGACCACTAACACCACAACATTGTTTGTATTTTTTACCTGATCCACAAGGACAAGGTTCATTTCTTTTTGGCTTTTTATCAAAAGTTGTTTCTGTTTCTGCTTCGACCACTTCATTGGTTTTAGCATTAGCTAAGTCAGCTTCAAGTTCATCTCTCATTGCGTCTAGTTTAGCTTGTTCTTCAGCAGGATCTTGAAAGTTAAATTGAACAACTTGAAGTACTTTAATGGCTTCATATTTAATACGCTCTACTAGTCCCATGAAAAGGTTGAAAGAGTCTTTTTTATATTCCGTTAAGGGGTCTTTTTGATTATATCCTCTAAGTCCAATACCTGTCTTCATAACATCCATTTCATAAAGGTGATCTCTCCATTGAGGATCTAGAACTTGAAGGTAAAGAATTCTTTGTACTTCAGAACGTTGTTCTGCGTTTAGATCGGACATTTTTGTTTCATAGGTATCAGTAAGAAGTGTTAAAATAAGCTCATGAAGCTCATCATAATCTTTTTCTTTTAAGGTGCTTATTTCAATTTCAATGTTTACTTCTTCTCGTAGCATATTGATTAATTTTTCAATATTGAAGTCTTCTTCAGGGGCACCATTGTAGATTTCACACTCTAGTAGTACATGGTCTATATACTCTAAACGGTTTTCTTTGATTTTTGAATCAATATCATATGCCTCATCCAAAAGATTATTTCTAAATTTGTAAATAGCCTTTCTTTGTTCACTCGCAATATCATCGTATTCTAAGACATGCTTACGTGATTCATAATGCATGTTTTCAACTTTGGTTTGTGCTTTTTCTACTGAACGTGTTACAATTTTTGAGTCAATAAATTCACCCTCTTCAACACCTAGCTTATTCATGATATTACGAATTTTATCACCACCAAAAATTCTTAGTAGGTTATCATCGAGTGAAAGGTAAAATTGAGAAGCACCAGCATCACCTTGACGACCTGAACGTCCACGTAACTGGTTATCGATACGTCTACTTTCATGTCGCTCTGTTCCTAAAATATACAGACCACCAAGTGCTTTGATTTCATCGGTAATTTTAATGTCAACCCCACGTCCAGCCATGTTAGTAGCAACCGTGACAGCCCCTTTTTTACCAGCTTCCATAATAATACTTGCTTCATTTTCATGGTTTTTAGCATTTAGCGTGTTATGGGGAATTTTGGCAGCTTTAAGTCTTTGGTGAACCAATTCGGACTTTTCAATGGACGCTGTACCAATGAGTACAGGTTGTCCTTTTTCATGAAGTTCTTGCACTTTTCGTGCAACTGCATCTAGTTTTTCTTTTTCTGTATTATAAATAAGGTCATTAAAATCTTCTCTAGCAATGGGTAAATTGGTAGGAATTGAAAGAACTTCTAAATTATAAATTTCTGCAAACTCAGTTGCTTCTGTTTGTGCTGTACCTGTCATACCTGCTAGTTTTTCATAAGCTCTAAAGTAGTTTTGATAAGTAATTTCTGCTAGTGTTTGAGATTCATCTTTAACTTCAACACCTTCTTTGGCTTCAATGGCTTGGTGTAGTCCTTCTGAGAAACGACGACCTTCACTTAAACGACCTGTAAATTCATCAACAATAATAATCTCACCATTACGTGAAACGTAGTCAATGTCTTGAACAAAAAGGTATTGTGCTTTCATGGCTTGGTCAAGGTGGTGTGAAAGGGCAGCATTTTCAAGTGAATAGAGATTTTCAACGTTAAAAAGAACTTGTGCTTTTTCTAAGCCTTGTTCTGTCATAACCACTTGTTTGTTTTTTTCATCAACATAGAAGTCACCAGAGATTTGTTCAGGTTCACCAGCTTTGGTTTCAACTTTTATACCCTTTTCCATTTGAAGGGCAATTTTATTGGCTTCCACATAGTGAACGGTGTCACGTTGAACGGGACCTGAGATAATCAGGGGTGTTCTTGCCTCATCAATTAAAATTGAATCAACTTCATCAACAATGGCATAGTAGTGTTCACGTTGAACTTTCTCTTCGGCTCTGGTTTTCATGTTGTCACGAAGGTAGTCAAAACCATACTCATTGTTAGTACCGTAAGTAATGTCACAGTTGTATTGTGCCTTTTTAAGTATTTCATCATTGATTTCGTCGGTTAAACAACCAACGCTATAACCTAAAAAATTATAGAGGAGACCCATCTCTTGAGAATCTCTTGAGGCTAGATAGTCATTGACTGTTACAATGTGTACGCCTTTTCCGAGCATCGCATTTAAAACAACAGCCAAAGTGGCAACCAATGTTTTTCCCTCACCCGTTTTCATTTCAGCAATGGAGTTTTCATGCAGTACCATACCACCAACGAGCTGTACATCATGGTGACGCATTCCTAAAACACGAGTACTAGCTTCTCTTGTTATGGCAAATGAATCATTCAGTACCTCATCAAGTGTACGTGTTCCAGCTTGTACCGATTCTTTTAGTTCAGTAAATGCACTTTTTAGCTCATCATCTGAAAGTTTTTTATAATCATCTTCTAATTTATTAATTTTTCCTGCTCTTTTTAAATAACCTTTTACAATTTTGTCATTCTTAGAACCAAATAGCATCTTTAACATTATTATCATAACCTAGTATTAAAATTCTAATAATTCTATCTAAATTATGTGTAAATACGGTTTATTTAGGAAGATGCCGATTTGAGATTTTTGTTTATTAACTGTGTATAATAATTTATCATAATTTTAGATATAAAAATCTCTAATTTAGAGAAAAATATAAACTATTTAAGTTCATACTTTAATATAAAATATAATAATATTAATTAAGTTTATTTAAATATATACTTAAGAGATTTTATATTGGAGAATTTATATGAAAAAAATAATAAAAATTGTTTTAATGACATTGCTTTTTATGGAGACACTGTCCTCTTTTGAAATTGATCCTTACCCTGAAAATGCTTCTTTGACTGATATTTTTAGTATTAATTGTTTGCAGATGACACAAAGTCAACAGATGTTAAAAGCCTATGTTATGGTAGGGGTTAAGAGTAATTTTCAGAATCCTCAAAAACATTTGACAAAAGCCATTGTGGATTATGATAAAAGAATGTATCAGGTTAGAAAATATTTTCA
>CACVAZ010000069.1:0-14263 GCA_902727995.1 uncultured Sulfurovum sp. | reverse complement strand
TTGTTTAAAAAAGTCTGCTTAAGCATGTTTTAAAAGTTCTTCTAACTCCTGTGCATTACTTGTTGTGTTTATAGTTGTGCAATAATAGATATGGTGTTTATCTTCTGTAAAAGCTAAGGGTTTTGCCCCATAAGTTTTAATTAAATCAACAATTTTCTTTTGTGTTTCTTGGGTATTGGTATTTGAAAGAGGTTTGGCATCAAAGAGTGCAAAGGCATACTCTTTATTGGAAATCTGCTTTTTAAATTCGTCTTCTGAATAAGAGATATCAACTTTATAGCCTAAGTTATTTAAAATTGCTGCATAAATTTTTCCTGAAACTTTGGTGTCTTTATAGAGTAATATATTTTTCTTGACGTCTTTTTTTTGAAAATATTTAGATAGAACAGTTTTTAGGCTTTTAACTTGTAAAGGTTTTTCAAGGTATCCATCCATTCCATTGTCAAGATAAATTTTTTTGTCTTTTTCACTGTTGTTTGCCGTTAACGCAATAATGGGGATGTGCTTTTTATTATCTTCTTTTTCATACTTAAGAATATTTTTTGTGGCTACTATTCCCCCCATAATAGGCATTTCAATGTCCATTAAAATAATATCATACCAATTATCTTTTCTTAATTGAAGTGCTTCTTTACCATTAGATGCTAGATTAACATTGGCTTTTAAGTTTTTTAAAATATTAAGCATCAATTTTTGGTTAATAAGATTGTCCTCAGCGACTAAAATTTTCATCTCTTCAAAGCTTTCTTGCTGTTTAGACGCTGTGCTTATTTTTGAACTTTTTACGTTACTTACTAGTTCTAAGGCTTGTAAAGATTTAGAAAAATTGATGGGTTTATTAATAATTTTTAAAATTTTATTTTTTGGAATATTACTATGTATTTTACTGTTTGAATTAGCAATAAGAATAATTTGAGTTTCAAGTCTTAGACAGCGTTTTAAAAGCTCTTGATGAATATGACGTTCATCTATAAATAAAAGATTAGGGATTGATTCAGATTCAAAGATTTGAGCTATGGTGTAGGTTTTAAAATTTGCACCAAGGTGTTTAATATAGGTTTCAAAATTTTTATCGATTTCATCTCTTAGAAGTGGTGTTTCTTGGATGTAGCCAATCTCTAGGTTAGAATACTTTGCATGTACTTGTGGTCTAGCCGAGATTGAGCGTTTTAATTTAAGGGTAAAAAAGAAAGTACTTCCTTGCTTTAGTTTACTTTTTATGTCTAATTTTCCATCCATAAGTTCTACAAACTTACTAGAGATAGTTAAGCCTAGTCCAGTCCCTCCAAATTTTCGATTGGTATCTGCATCAGCTTGGGAAAAGGCATCAAAAATTTTACTTTTTTTCTCTTCTTCTATACCAATACCTGAGTCTTTGACTTTAAATTCAATGTCAATGTGTTGTGCACTTTGGGCAATTTCTTTGATGCTTATAAGTACTTGACCTCCATCAGGAGTAAATTTAATGGCATTACTTAATAGGTTGAGTAGTACTTGTGATATACGTGTAGGATCACCAATAATTTCTGTAGGTAAATTAGGGTCAATAAAAAGCCCCAGTTCAATATTTTTTTGATTGGCTTTGATGGCATAAGAGTCAACGGTTGATTCAAACTTTTCCATAATATTAAATGAAATGTCTTCTAACTCTATTTTGCCTGATGAAACTTTTGTAAAATCTAAAATATCATTAACAATGTGCAATAGACTATGTGAACTTTCTTCAATAATATTGACAAATTCTATTTGTGTACCTTCAAGACCTTCTTCTTTAAGTAAGTTTGTAAAACCAATAATACCATTGAGTGGGGTTCTTATTTCATGGGACATGTTAGCAAGAAAATTGTCTTTTTCTTTACTAGGTTCCTTAATCGCATTGGCAAGAAATTTATAGATTTCAAGGGTATCATTTTTTTTAATAACTTCATGAATTTCTAATTTTTGTTTTTCATTTAAATCTTTTTCTATGTCTATTAATGTATTGGTTAAATATTGGCTATTTTTTCGAATATTGTAGTTAAGATAAAGAAGCATTAAAATAAGTGAGAAAAAGAATATACTAGTAAGTAACAATAAGATAGTTTGTTCTTTTATAAGGCTTATTTTTTTAATAAGCGAAGATTTTATGGCTATAAAAAGCATATTTTGAACAAGGTTTACTTTATCAATCTTACTTGTTGAGACATTTAACCAGCGTTCAATGGGCAGTTGATAATCTCCTTCTTGCACATGATTGAAAATTTCAGCACGTTCATGATTTTTTATTTTTGAAAAATGAAAAGGATTTATGGTTGCATAAATTTCTTCTAACATTTTTTTATCGCTTAGTTTTTGAAAATCTGGGTTAATGTCCTGTTTAATAAATTGATCCCATACAAACAATTCATCAGGAGTCATTTTTTTAGAATCACTTAAAATAAAAGCAACAAAACAGCTTTCTTTGTTAAGATTGTCTTTTATTGCCATAAGAGTGTTAAAGGTTTCTAATTCATTGTGATATTGAGGAGGAAAACTTTGACTATGTTTTTCTATGTTTTCATGAAGCAGTGAAATGACTTTTGTGTCATAGTCTTTAAGAATGTCTTGGGTTATATGTAAATCAATTTCTTTTCGTATGGCACTTAAGTTGTTTGAAATTTTTGTAAATAAGTGTTTTTGATTGGCAAAGATAGAATTCTTTTTCAAAAACATTAGCGTTTCTTCTATTTCGTGGTTAACGATTTTTCTAGCAGAATCAACTTGATTGAGTGTTGTTTCTTTTTGTTTACCCAAGTAAACAGCAGAATAGATTTTTTCTTTTTCAATTTGATTAATAATGTAATCTATTTTTTCTATTAATGAAATTTGACTGAGTGTTTTTTCTTTTTGACTGTCTTCTTTTGAAGAGATAATTGTTTTAACAAAAAACAAAGAGAATATAATGATACTTAGTATGAGAAGTATAAGGGTAATATTTTTATTTTTTTTAATATTCATTAGAAGTCTTTTTATTGATTTTTTTTATGGTAAAGCTCTAATATTTTAATATTGTCTTTAAAGTTTTTAATTGATAGAGAAAGTAAATTTGGAACGGCTAATTCAGAGGAAATAGTTAAAAAGTCTTTGTGTATTTTCCAAGACTTGATTATTTTTTCTTGTTCTGTTTTTATCTTTTTAGGGTAAGAATAGGCTTTTATAATCTTAAGGGTATCCTCAATCTCTTTGAGCGTTTTTTGCATCTGTTGCGTATTACTTATTTTATTTAAATTCATAATAGAGGCAATGTAATATTTTGTCACTCGTTCTAAAAGGTACTCAAGCTCTTTAATATGCATGAGCATTTTTTCTTCTTTTGAAAAATCATATTGATGGAGAACTTGAATGGATGTTGATGCTTCTATAAAAGTTTCACTGTAATCAAGTATTAAGATACTTATATCTTTAGTTGCTTCTTGTTCAAGTAAGAGTTTAATTTCTTCATTGGTATAGCTTAAAAAGCTAAGTATGTCTTTACTGTCATCACTTTGTGTATTAATATTTATTTGATAAATATTTTTTTCTAATTCTTTCATATTTTCAGAAAGTTTATTTTTTAGATTTATTTTTTTAGGATTATAATAGAGGTAAAGGTACTCTTTGGCTATTTTTTGACTTAAATATCTGATATTTTCAGAAGCTTCTACTATTTTTACATCTCCTCTTGTGGATGCATTTATTTGATTGGGTACTCCTAATAGCATAAATATGAGTAATATTATTTTTTGAATTATCTTACTCATTATTTTTTCTTATGTTTAACACCAAGATAGAGTTCTCTTATGTCATTCATTTTTTTACTAATGTTATTGGTTGTATTAAAAACAATTAGGGGTAGACCACCTTTTTCAATGTTGTTGTAAAATTTATGAACAATTTTCCAAAGTTTACTTATTTCATTTATCTTTTTTTGAATTAAGGGAGTGTTTTTTTCATGGTCTTCTAAAAGAGTTAGATTTTCAGAAAATTCTATGACGGTCTGTTTCATGCTTCGAATGGTGTTTTCATCTTTAATGCCTGATTGATAAGCAATATAATACTTTGCAATACGTTGCGTAAGCATACGTTGTTTTTCTACAATAGTTGTGGGATTAGATTTTTTACTTTTAGTCGTGTTGAGTGAGTCAACGACATATTGACTTCCTTCTAGCATTGACTCACTCAAATCTAAGATTAGTTGAGCATTGTCAAGACTAAATGGCTGGTTAATGGTTTCTTTAAAGTCATTGGCACTAAGTTCTACAAATTCAAGCAGATTATGAATGTCTTCATCTTTGATTGAGGAGACCAAGATTTTATGTGCTTTGGAGAAAGCAAGTAGTGAAACTTCTAGCTCTTTACTTGTTTTACTAACAGCAATGTTTTTATGGATGTAGAGGTAATCTTTCGCAATACATTGTGATAACATACGTTGTTTTGAAGCAATACTAATAAGCTTGAGCTGTTTAGAATTTGCGAATAGGGTTGTTGAAGAGAAAAGTATAAAAATGATAATACTAATGTTTTTTTTTAAGTTATTTGACATTGATTCTTCCTAATTATAAATATTTTATATAAAGTTTTTAATAAAAACTTATTATATTATTTTAAATATTAAAATTAATATAAATATATAAAACTAGATTCAGTAAATATCTTATATATGCTATTAAGTTGAGTATATTATAATGCGTTTAATTGATTAAAAAGGAAAAAATATGGATAAAATAAAAATTGGTGTTATCACCACAAGTGACCGTGCTAGTAAAGGAATCTATGAGGACATTTCAGGTGTAGCAATTATGGACACGATGAAAGAATATTTACTCAATGAATGTGAATATGAATATCGTTGTATACCTGATGAACAAGCCATTATAGAGAACACCTTAATAGAACTTTGTCGAGATAAAAATTGTGACTTGGTAGTTACTACAGGAGGAACGGGTCCAGCACCAAGAGATGTCACAACTGAAGCAACTGAAAATGTTTGTCAAAAGTTACTTCCTGGGTTTGGTGAGTTGATGAGGTCTGTGAGTTTACAATATGTTCCTACAGCCATTTTGTCAAGACAAACAGCAGGTATTTGTGATGGTTCACTTATTATTAATTTACCGGGTAAACCAAAATCTATTCGTGAATGTTTAGATGCTGTTTTCCCTGCTGTTCCTTATTGTATTGATTTAATAGGTGGTGCATTTATGGAAGCTGATGAAAAAGTGATTAAAGTTTTTCGTCCTAAACAGAAGTAATCTAGCCATCTTAAAAAATCATTTCCTATAAAGAGAAGCTCATCTCTTTATTTTTTGCAAATTATATTAAAACATATCAAAATCATTAAAAATATCATATAATTTAAAGTAGTAAAAAAAACAAGGATTTGGAATGTTAAATTCAAAATGGAAGAGTGTTTTATGGGTATGGATAATGTTATTGACTACGGCGTATGGATATGCTGTAGAAATTAATACTACTATTCAAACAGGAAGTGATGATGTAGAAGAGAGAGCGAGTGGAAGAGTATCTTCAAGCAGTGGCGACTTGGAGTTGGTTTATGATTCGGGAAATCAAGTTATTGGTTTACGTTTTGTTAATTTAGACATACCCCAAGGTGCAACAATTAGCTCATCATATTTACAGTTTACGGTTGATGAGACAAGTTCAGAGGAGACACTTTTAAATATTTACGGACAAAAAGTAGAAAATGCAGAAGCTTTTGGGACAGATAATTTTAATGTGAGTTCAAGAGTGAAAACTTTAGCTTCGGTTTCTTGGAGTGTACCTGTATGGAATACAACCAAAGTAAGTGAAGAAGCACAAAAGAGTCCAGAGTTAAAGAGTATTGTTCAAGAAATTGTGAATTTAGAGGGTTGGACAAATAATAACAACATTGTTTTCATGATTGATGGTTCGGGAAAACGTGTGGCTGACTCTTATGAGGGTGGTTCAGAGAGAGTGCCTAAACTTTATATTAGTTATGAAGTAAACAATGAGGGTGAAGACAATAATACCGATAGATCAATAGATGATAATAACTTTACAGTGAGTAGTATTGATGTATCAGTAAGTCATAAATATGATGATGCAGAAGAGTCTGAGAGTGGTTCAACTTCTAGAAGTAGTAGTGACTTAGAGTTGGTATATGATGGAAGTCATCAGACTATAGGTTTACGTTTTATAGGTCTAGATATACCTGTAGGAGCTACAATTACCAATGCTCATTTACAATTTACGGCAGATGAGACAGATACAGAAGATACTCAACTGAATATTTATGCCCAAAAGAGTGCAACACCTGAGGCTTATGAGAGTGTAGCTTTTAATATTTCCTCAAGAGAAAAAACTTTGGCTTCGGTGTCATGGAATGTCCCTGTATGGGAAACAACCCTAGAGAGTGCTGAAAAACAAACAACTCCTAATTTAAAAGCGTTGGTACAAGAAGTTATTGATTTAGATTCATGGGCTGCAAATTCTAACATGGCATTTATTATTGATGGTACAGGTAAAAGAGTTGCAGATTCTTTTGAAGGTGGAGCTGATAAAGCAACGAAGTTACACATAGAGTTTACTACAGGTAGTGATTCTAATATTACAGATGGTGGAAGTGATAATAACACAAGTGATGGTGGGGAAGATACAAACACTACTGACGGAGGAACAGACAATAATACAACAGAGGGTGGTAATGATGATACGAATAGCACCGATGGAGGAGATAATAATACTACTAACGGTGATGGAACAGACACAAATCAAACACTTATTTCTAAAAGTATAGATATACCGATTAGTTATGGTAATGATGATGTAGAAGAAGCACAAACAGGTGCGATATATATGGATTCTAGTGATTTAGAGTTAGTGCATGATGGTATAGATCAGACCATTGGTTTACGATTTACTAATTTAAATATACCTCAAGGTGCAACAATTACTTCAGCAAGTATACAGTTCAATACCGATGAGGTGGGTCATACAGATGCGACTGTGTTAAATATATATGCTCAAAACATTGACAATGCACCAACATTTACTTCGAGTTCTTATAATGTGAGTTCAAGAGACAAAACAACAGCTTCAGCTGTTTGGGATGTTCCTGAATGGAGTGTTTTAGATGAACACTCTACAGCACAACAGACACCAGAACTAAAATTATTAGTACAAGAAGTGGTTAATCGTTCAGGATGGACAAAAAATTCTGCATTGGCTTTTATTATTGAAGGAATTGGACACCGAACAGCTGACTCTTATGAAGGTGGTACGGAAAAAGCACCAACGTTACATGTCGAGTATGAATTTTTGCAAGATGTAGTGGTATTGGATCCAGCTGTAACAAGTTTTGTAGAAGATAGTTCAGTCAACGTTTTTAACCCTGATAGAGGCTTATATACGGCTGATTATGATTTAGCTCAATCAACAAGTTGGAATATGTTCCATGATGCAGAGGCTGATGGATACAGAATGGTATATTCACCAATTAATCTTTATGATTATACAGATACGACAACACTTCCTAGTTCTGTACTAGAAACTATTAATGAAAATTTAGTGGATGCAGAAACGAAAGGTGTAAAGTTGATTTTACGTTTTAAATATAGAGAAGATGAAAGTAACGCTTACCAAGACCCAGCATTGTCAACTATTTTAGGACATATGGAGCAGTTACGAGATATCTTACAAAGTCACAAAGAGATTATTTCTGTTGTTCAAGCAGGAACCATTGGTGCTTGGGGAGAATGGAATCGATTTACAGGAGAATTTGCTGATAGTAACGCGAACTATAAATCAAATAGAAGAGCCGTTATAGCTAAACTTGTTGACATCTTCCCAAATAAATTTATTCAAATTAGAACGCCTATGCATAAAGAGCTGCTTTATGGAACTTCTGCTGAGTATAAAGATGAAGGAGTAGAAGGAAAAATTACAACTGATATTGCTTATACAGAGGATATTAGAGCAAAAATCGGTCATCATAATGACTGTTTATTGGCTGATGATACAAATTATGGAACTTATGGTTCAAATGTTAATTTTTGGAAAGATTATGTTTCAAATGATTCAAAATATACGCCTTTAGGAGGAGAAACATGTTGGATAGAACCTGGATTTGAAGTGTTGTCAGATTGTGAATATTCACTAGATGAACTTAAACGACTGCAGTACTCTTACCTAAATAATGTCTATCAAGTTGAAATTTTAAATAAATGGAGAAACCAAGGATGTTATCAAGAGATTAAAGAAAATCTTGGATATCGTTTAGTTGCTACTAATTTAAACAGCGTTAAAAGTGATGATAACAGTACTTTAAGTATAGCATTGACTTTAGAGAACAAAGGATTTGCAGCACCATATATTAAGTCTAGTGTAAACTTTATACTCAAAAGTAGTAATAATATTTATACCTTTAATCAAGCAGATGTAGATACTAGAAAGTTCTATGCTTCAGGGACAAAGGATGTTTCTACGGATTTATCACTCATAGATGTTGAGTCTGGGGAGTATTGTCTCTATTTGCAAATAGGTGAAAACTTCTCAGCCATCAGACTTTCAAATAGTCAAAACAGTGATGGTGTAGATATGTGGAATGAAAGCTTGAAAAGTAATACGCTTAAATGTGGGATTGAGCTTTAATAAATTTATGAACAGGACAGCTTTTAGCTTGTACTGTTTATGCTATAATTGATTTAAGAGATAAGATACAAGGAAAACAATGAACGTAGATTACATAGAAGAAAAACTACAAGAGATATACTCAGAACTTGAAAAAGAAGTGATGACAATTCTTATGGATGAGTCATTTGACAGAAAACAAACCAACCTAAGAGTACAGCCACTAAAGACTACTAAACAGATTTTAGAAAATGCACTTGACAGCATAAAAATGGTTGAGCAACGTGCTAAAGAAGAACTAGACAAATAAGTCCACAATTTTTAGTCAAAATAGCAAGAACATAATCACACATGAAGTGTGGTTTTGCTATATTTTTACATAAAAAAAGGACTTACTTAAAATGAAACTTTTCATATCACTTTTGACATTAAGCACTTTGCTTTTTGCTGAGATTACCCTTCCTCAAAACTTTAAAACAGATTTTCATCAGACCATTACCAATGACAAAGGTAAAGTCATTAAGTATACTGGATCAGTAGTTTTTAAAAATTTAGAACAAACTTTTGATACAGCTTCAGGTAAAGAGAACTTGTATACTCGAAGTCTTTTTAAATGGTCATACACTTCACCAACACAAAAAGAAGTTTGTACCGATGGTACTCAACTCATTGTCGTAGACCATGATTTAGAACAAATCTCAAATTATATGGTTGATGACAGCATCAACCTAAAAGAGATTTTAAGCGTAGCAAAAAAGATTTCAAATGTAGATTACACAGCGACCTATAAAGATATTGAATATCTTATTAGTTTAGATGAAAAAGAACAATTAGAATACATTGTTTATGTGGATAATTTGGATAATTCTGTAAAAATAATATTTAAAAATATGAATTATAATATTATCGTAAATGAAGATGTCTTAACGTGTAATGCACCTCAAGATTATGATGTGATAAAAGGCTAGTTTTGGAGAATTTAACAAGTTTTCAAATGGATAATACCTTTTACATAGGGGTAGGACTTTTCTTACTTATTACCATTCTTATCTCTACTATTATTGTTTTTTTTATATCACGTATTTCTAGACTTGAAGCCATTTTAGAACAAGCAAAAGCCGTTGATAATGCTAAAGAAGAACGTATGAGTGAATTTTATGAAGCCTTTCAAGAAGAGCGTACTAAAAACATGAGTTTAGAAAAAGAACTTGAATATTTTTTAGAAAGTAAAGCGAAAATTAAAGAGTACGAATCAAAAAATGAAAAACTTAAAGAACGTATGGTTTATGAGTCACGAGAGTATTTAGGTTCAATGCATGAACAAAAGGCTGCTTTAGAGCAGTTAAATGTTCATTATGAACTACTTGAACAGAATTTCTTAAAACAAGAAGAGAGCCATAATATTTTAGCTAAGAGAAATGAAGATTTAGTCAATCTAAACAATAGTCTACATTTGAAAGTGCGTGAAACGCAAATACAGGTTATAGAACAGCAAAAACAAAATCAAGAAAAGATGCAAATGATGAAAGAGCACAGAGGGGAAATCAAAGAAGAGTTTGCACTTTTAGCTTCTAAAGTTTTTGAAGGAAACTCAAAAGAGTTTTCAAAATTAAGCCAAGAGAATCTTTCCTCACTTATGAAACCTATGGAGAGTCAAATCTCTGAATTTAAGACGCAAATAAACATGCTCTATTCTGAAGAATCAAAAGACAGAGCCATGCTAAAACAAGAGATTATGTCACTTAAAGAGTTAAACCAACAAATTAGTCAAGATGCAATTAATTTAACCAATGCATTAAAAGGTGAAAATAAACAGCAAGGAATATGGGGTGAGATGATTTTAGAAAAAGTTCTTGAATCATCTGGTCTACGAAAAGGGGTTGAATATACACGTGAAGTAGCATTAAGAAATGATGATGGTAGAAGTTATCGACCTGATGTATTGGTACATTTACCTGATAATCGTGACTTGATTATTGATGCTAAAACATCACTGTTAGCTTATGAGAAATTTGTTAATATTAATAATGAAGAAGAGAGGGATCTTTACTTAAGAGAGCATATTAAAGCACTAAGAAATCATATTCGTGCTTTGGGTGAGAAGAATTATGACAAGCTTTTAGGAATTCAAACTTTAGATTTTATTTTTATGTTTGTTCCAATAGAAGGTGCTTTGGCTATTGCTTTAGAAAATGACCCCTCACTTTATGATGATGCCTTTAAAAAACAAATTCTCTTGGTTGGACCAACAACATTACTCATTGGGCTTCGTGCGATTGAAAATGTATGGAAATATGAAAAACAAACACAAAATGCTAAAGAGATTGCGAGACGAGCAGGGGCTTTGTATGATAAGTTTGTAAGTTTTTCAGATGACATGATAAAACTTTCAAAACAGTTTGACACCTTACAAGGTTCCTTTGAATCAGCTAAAAAGCGTTTGAGTGAGGGTAAAGGTAACATTGTAAGGCAAGTAGAGCAACTTAAAGAGATGGGTGCAAATACGAGTAAATCCATACCCAAAGCAATAGGGAATAATTAATGCAAGTGAATTATACAAAAGCGTTAGCAGAGTACGAAAAAGAGGTAAAAAAAGTCTACAAAAAAAATGGAAAGATAGAAACAAAATTTTATCTAGAAGTTTTGGAAGATTTGTACTTAGAGTTGGTTAAACTTCAGAAGTGGGTTATTGATAATGATAAACGATTGCTTATTATTTTTGAGGGAATGGATACAGGTGGGAAAAGTTCTTCTATGAAAGCTTTGAACCGTTATTGGAATCCTCGTGAAGCACGGACGGTAGCCCTTTCTAAGCCAAACTCTAAAGAACTTGGGCAGTGGTATTTTCAAAGACATCTTAAGCAAATTCCTAATGCTGGAGAGATCGTTTGTTTTGATCGTTCTTGGTACAACAGAGCAGGGATAGAACCTATTTTTGGATTTTGTACAGAGGAAGAACATGAACTTTTTTATAATCAAGTGAATGATGTAGAAAAAATGTTGATAGATGATGGTGTGATTGTTTTTAAATTTTATTTGAATATTTCTAAAGAGACACAAAGTAAACGATTGGAAGACCGTGAGGGTGATCCCTTGAAGTCTTGGAAGCTTTCAGATTTAGACTATAAATCTCATGCAAGATATGATGAATATGTGGTCTTCAAAGACAAAATGTTTAAAAAGTCTGGAACAGCTGTAGCTCCTTGGTGTATGTTAGATGCTAATGATAAAAAGAGAGCTAGACTCAATTTGATTCGTTTTATATTATCTAATATTAACTATAGCAATCGTAACGATGAACTCATTACAGGGGTTGATGAGAAGATACTTAGCTTTTATGGCTAAGCTTTACTCTTTTCTAATAATAGAGAATCGAGCCAAGTATTAGCTGATTCTCCTTTGATAACTTCATAAGAGATGTCATCTTTATTCTCTTCAACATAGACATAAGCTTCTTCGGTCATGAAAAATCCTGACATAGTATAATGTAATTTTAAACTATAGTTTGCAAATACAGGATTATCTTTTTTAAAGTCATCTCTTTGCTGTTGAAAGCTTTGTAATTCATCCACTGAAATGTCGAGTTGATTGTCTCTACAGTGAATGAGTATAATTCTCTTGTTTTTCTTAGCCACAAGGGTAATATTTTTATTTTTGTCATGTTGCGTTTTTTCTTTTGCATGATGCCAAACAGTATAACCTTGTTTTGTGTAGTATTCTTTAACAAACTCTTCGTATTGGTTATTTTCAAGATAATTACGAATAGTACTTTTAACGACATGATGAAGTTCTTCATTGTACATAATGTCTTTATGCCAATAGACATAACGAACGCGAGAATTTTTACTGCTATGCTGTATCGCCCCATTTTTTTTACCAAGATCTGTGGCATCCCACCAAATATAATGTTTTTTTTCTATCCATCCCATGTTGGTTAAAATTTGATTAAGTTGTCGAGGCTCAATAGAGAAGAACTTTGCTAGTGCAGTAATTTTTATGTAATCACTTTGTTTCTCTAGTTTGTGTTTTGGTAATATTGACATTTTTATATCCTTTTTTATATTCTATATAAAATTTTTAATATTAATTCTTAATATATAAACAAGTAATTTAATATCTCATGTATAAATAACAGATTTTGTTGAAGCCAAAATAAACTATGAGATATAGAATTTCTTTCTAGTCAAAAATATGTTTTTATGTTAGAATTGCCTTGAAACTACAGGAGTGTCTTATCTTAAAAAAACTATTTATTGTTCTGTTACTATTGCTTACTTTTTCTTTAAATCTTATGGCTTTGACAGATAATTATTTGCGAAAAACTTCTTTGAAGAAAAATGAATTAAACTTGGTATTTAAATACAATGTTAGTAAGGTTAAACATTTTACCATAAAAAAAAATGGACTAACTAAGCATATCTATGACATACAAAATACAGCTTTACCCAATACAATAAATATTACTCAATTTAAAGCCCAAGGTGTTAAGGCTTTTAGAATAGGGCAGTACAGTAAAGAAGTTATACGTGTGGTGATTGAGTCTATTAATTCTATGGAAGGTATCTTTAAAATAAAAGGACGTAAGCTAACATTGATGTTACCATCATCTTTAGATAAAAAGTCCAAAAAAATAAAGAAAACTAAAACTAAACAATATGATTATAATCCTGCTAGAAAATATCAAACTATTTTTTTAGATGCAGGACATGGTGGGCGAGATATTGGTGCATCTTCTACCTTTGTGCGTGAAAAAGATTTGACTTTAACTATGACTTTAAAATTAAAAAATATTTTGAAAAAGATGGGTTATAGGGTTTTATTAACAAGGGACAGAGACAAATTTATGAATTTAAAACAACGTACAGACTACGTTTACAGGCGTAAAGGTTCGATTTTTATCTCCATTCATGCAAATGCTGCCCCTAGAAAAAAAACCAAGGGAGTACGTTATGAAGGGATGGAAGTATTTTATTTGAGTTTAAAAAATTCTAAAAGAATTCGAAACAAAAGAGCCATTTATCGAGGAAGAAAGGTTTACTCAAAAAGTGCCTACAGGAAAATGGTAAGTTCTTGGAAATTTTCAGAATCTAAAAAGTTAGCCAACCTTGTACATTACAATATCTTATCTCATGTAGGTCGTCAATATAAAATATATGATAAAGGTATAAAACGAAAAGATTTTTGGGTTTTATTAGCAACAAAAATACCATCAATTTTAGTGGAAACAGGTTATTTAACCAATAAAAATGAAGTTAAAAAATTAAAAAACTCTGACTATCAAACACGACTAATGGAAGGTATTGCTAGAGGAATTAATAGTTATTATGGACTTTAATAGAAAGAGACTTTTTATTTGGAGCGAAATTCTTTAAAATATTAGACTGCTTATTAACAATTTTGATATACTCCACTTAGATAAATAAAGGAGTAGTATTATGAAAACAATGACTTGTAAACAACTTGGAGGAGCTTGTGATATTAAGATTCAAGCTAGTGCTTTTGGAGAGATGACAGAACTTAGTATGCAACATGGTATAGAGATGATGCAACAAAATGATGAAGCACATATGAAAGCCATACAAAACATGAAAGAAATCATGCAAAATCCAGTGACGATGAATGAATGGTTTGCAATGAAAAAAGCAGAATTTGATGCTTT
>CACVAZ010000068.1 GCA_902727995.1 uncultured Sulfurovum sp. | reverse complement strand
TTATGCCTTATGTGTCCGTTAGTGTAAGAGACAGTATTTTTGTATTTTGTAAAGAAAAAAGAAACGCTTTTGTGGGAGGGAGGTTTCTTTTGGATTGGGGGTTTTGTAGGAGGTCACGGTAAGGTTTGGGGATTTAGAGTTTGATTAAGATAATTGGTTTTTCTGTGGAAAGTTTAATTTGTGTATAGTCTTCCTCTTGACATAAAGTATCTAAATATAAGGGTTTGTTGGTTTTTCAGGGTTGACTATATAGAAAACTTTTTTGGAGAGAATATTATTTTTTATAAAATTCAAATTCCAAAGCTAAGAAACCTAAGGAATTCAAATACGATGAGTTATCTTTTTACTCTTTCTCTTTAGATTCTAAGTTCTCTTCTAAATGCTCGATATTTAGTAATACAAACTTATAAGAGATAAAGATAACCACTGGCCATGAGGCATACCATAAGAGTGCCGAGCTGTAATCTACTATATTTTCCATAATTTTTCCTTTTTAATTTTAATAATGATGATGGTCAGATTCAACCTCTTCAGAGCTAATTTGTTCTTTGTCCATAGACCTCCATACTAGATAAATATAACCTAATACAAAAGGAACCATTAGTGAAACATAACTCATCGCTGTAAGTGTATAGTGACTTCCTGAAGCGTTCTCTATGGTCAAAGAACTCCCTATATCACTAAGTGATGGGTAAATGGCTGTTTGATTGTAGCCAAGAAGACTAAGTAAACTCACCACGGTTAAGACAGTACCTAGACCAGAAAACCAAATACCTTTTAGGGAGGCTTTAAAGAGTGTAGTGTAAAAAGCATAGACTACTAAGAGGACACCTATAAGTAGTGAAATAAGTATGAGAGGTGTCTCAAGGAGATTATGTAAAAATTTATAATTTACGATTTCAAAACCTTTCTCACTATAGCCAACACCACTTATAAAGAGTAACATTACAGTGACAATAAGAAAAAGTGCTAGAAACAATGAAGCATCAAGTTTAAGTTGCCTTTTTGCTCTTTCTGTAATCTTTGGCTCATTGATATTGTTGATAAAATAGAGACTTGCTTGTGAACGTGCTAGAAAAAATATCGTTAATCCAAAGGCTATATTAAAAGGATTAAGTATGGCTTCTAGCCCATAGCTGTGGTTTGTCCATGAGGAGAGATTCATGTCGTTTTTAATGAAGTTTCCTCCTGTATAAAAAGTGGCTAAGGCAATACCAATAAGGATGATACCTAGTGAGCCATTGATATATAAAAAACGTTCATAGTTTTTTTGTCCAAAGAAATTATTGGGCTTTTTACGATATTCATAAGAGACGGCTTGTAGGATAAAACAAAAAAGTATTGCCATCCAAACATAGTATGCTCCACCAAAACTCACAGCATAGAGTAAAGGAAAGGCTGCAAACAAAGCCCCACCAAACATGACCAAACTCGTAAATCCCAGTTCCCATTTACGTCCAAGTGATGCAATGATGACATTTTTTTCTGTTTCTGTTTTTGCCAAGGTATTGAGCAGTGTTTGTCCTCCTTGAACAAACATTAAAAATACAAATAATGCACCCAATAAGGTGACAAGGAACCACCAATACTGCTGAAGTGCTAAAAGTGATAAAGTCTCAAACATTCTAGTGTCCCTCCATTCCATTTTTGATTTGCGTCGTCATGATGCGAATTTCTGCAATTAACAGTCCTGTAAAGACAATGGCAAAGAGCCAAAAAGTTGTTTGTACGGCTGTGGTACTTATTTGTGAGGTAGCCATACCTACAGGTAACATCTCAAAAATGGTCCATGGTTGTCGTCCAACTTCGGCAACAATCCAACCCAGTTCTCCTGCAAGATAGCCTAAAGGGATAGAGAGTACGGCTGCTCTAAGTAGCATTTTTTTCTTCTCTAACTTTCCAATCATTGTAAAATAAAGGATAAAGAAAAAGAGTATTAAAAACCATGTTCCTAACCCAACCATAATGTGAAAACTGTAAAAGGTTAGTGCCACAGGAGGAATGATATCTTTAGGGTCTTTTAAATAGCCGTATCCAAAATACTTTTCATTAGTTCTAAAGTCCAATAAAGCTTTTTCTGCTCCTAGCATATCACCTTCTTTTTTAGCTTTTTTATAAGCTTTGAGTGCTGCGATGGCTATTTTTCCTTTTTCCATTTTTTGACTGGCTGATTCGATGTTATGATGGTCAGTGTCTCCATAGACAAGATCATTGATGCCTGGTACAAAAGCATTCATGTCATGGAATCCCAAGATTGAAAGTGCATGAGGAATTTCAATGCTCCAAATAAACTCTTCTTGGTCATCTCCTATTTCTTTATGGTGGTTAAGTTGCCCAATGGCTACAATACCTGCACGTTCATGTCCATCATAAAGTCCTTCCATGGCTGCTAGTTTTGTGGGTTGGTTAAGTGCTACTTGGTGTGCAGACTCATCTCCTGTAAAGATGAGAAATATAGAAGTAATGAGTCCAAAGGTTGCACCCACTACCATACTTTTTTTAGCTTTAATAACATCTTTATTTTTAAGTAGATACCAAGCCGAGATACCGACTACAAAAAGTGATCCCATTACATAACCACTTCCTACGGTATGTAAAAACTTTGAATAGGCATTGGGATTAAAGAGTACATCAAAAAAGCTGACCATTTCAAAACGAGCACTATCAAGATTAAACTCCATACCTATAGGGTGTTGCATCCATCCATTGGCTACTAAAATCCAAAGAGCAGATAGGTTAGAGCCTATGGCTACCAACCAAGTAGAGAGTAAGTGCATTTTTTTACTGACCTTATCCCATCCAAAAAACATAATGGCAAAGAAAGTTGATTCCATAAAAAATGCCATAATCCCCTCAATGGCAAGTGGTGCACCAAAGATGTCTCCGACTATCCATGAATAGTTTGACCAGTTGGTACCAAACTCAAACTCCATAATGATACCTGTTGCCAAACCAATGGCAAAGTTAATGGCAAAGAGTGTCATCCAAAACTTAGTAATCTCTTTCCAAATGAGATTTCCTGTCTTTACATAGATTGTTTCCATGATGGCAATGATAAAGGAGAGTCCCAAGGTAAGTGGTACAAAAAGCCAATGATATAAAGCAGTCAAAGCAAATTGAGCTCTTGACCAGTCTGTTAAAAGTGTGTCTTCCATTTATTTTCCTTTTGCATTATTTGTCCCCTTGTGTTGTTAAACTTTGAAGTATGTGTTCAGCTCTTTCTTCATCAGTAGAAAAATTCTCTTTTAAAAAGTTAGGAAAAAAAAGAATTTTCATAATAATAAAAAATATCACAAACTTGATGCCAATAATAGCCCAGAGCCTTTTGCCCAAACGCATATTTTGAAAACCTTCCAGATAAAACTGGAAGACTTTTTTAAGGGTGGTTATGATGATCATGACCATGCTCATCGTGTGCAGGATGTTTTATTTGATGATGGGCGATGATTTTTTTCATGCCTTCATCCTCTAAAAGTTCCAGTGTATTGTCTTCAAGTTTTTTAAGTGTCTCTTTTAACAAAATTCTTTCAAATCCAGCATGATAGAGTTTGATATTGTTGTAAGACTGTACTGTTTGATAAGGATTCATTCCCATCTCTTGTATGATGATGGTATCAACACCACTTTGTGCTAACCACTCTACAACGGCACGTCCACCATCTGCAGGGTTTTCTTCTATTGTTATTTTTCCCTCTTGAACTATGGCAAACCATTTGGCTTTACCAAAAAGTGGTGCTAGTGCTGTAGTTTCTTTGTTCATTTTTACGGGTATGGCTATTGTCATTTTATTTCCTTTGGTATGGTTAATCTTCAATCATCATGATGGCTTTACCATGAAGTAAAGCATCAGAAATTTTTTTATGGGCTTGTTGTAAAATTCTTGAAAAAGTAGTACGAGAAATACCCATTCTGTCGGCACATTCTTGTTGATAAAGTCCTTCATAGTCACTCAAACGTATGGCTTCCATTTCATCGAAGTCTAATTCAGTTTTATCAAGATCTTTAGCACGGACACCACAAGGTTTAAAGCAAACCTTTCTATGATCTCTTTCAATATGACGATTAATTTTTTTTCTTCCAAGTGATTGCATTTTAAGCCCATTGTTTTATTTGCACATATGTTCATAATGTGAAAGGAAGTATAGCGAACATATGTTCATAAAAAGCTTAGTTAATCTAAAGTAATCATACCTATTATTTTATTTTATATTGCTCTGTGAATTTTAGAAGAGTTTTAAAATAATGATGTTCTTTTAAAAAGTGATAAGATTTTTTTGCCATGACCCTTACTTGTAATCATGATACTGTGTTTAATTACGCCGATTACTAAGATGCTTCTCTCCTTTTTTTCAAATAAATTTTTCTAAAATATCGTAAATCTCAAATGTAAAAATCCTAAAATTTCTTCTATATCACGTACTACTTTTTCCATTATCTCACCCTCTCGTGTTCCTGCAAAAAGTCGTGACATCACATATCCATTCATAAGTCCAATGGTGACTCTACCATCACTTTTTTCATAGACAGCAATGCTTAGAGGCATTTTAGCAGCCATAAATTTACTAGCATCGTCAGCTAACATCATGCCAGAGAGCTTAGCATTACAAAATTTGATGATTTTGACTTTTCCGATATCATCACCACCATTGACTAAGACTTCTTTTTGCTGGTCAATGACATTCGTGACATGCCAACCCTTTTGTTTGTTAATTCGTGTTTCAAGCAGTCTTACCGTTTTTTCAAAACTATGAGGTACGGTTACCTCTTTAAAAAATAGAGTAGGGGCTGCAATTTTAAATGCCAAACCCAATACAAACAAACTTAATACCAATCCTAAAATTAGACCTACTATTATACTTTTTTTATGACTCATTATTCTACCTCTTCTATACAAATTTTTTCTTTTCTGGATGCTTGAATGGTTCTAAGGCTTACAAAGCCTATGACCGATGTTGTTAAAATAATTAACAGGATGGAAGCTACATACGTGATGCTTGTACCCAATGCCATGTATAAAATTAACGTAGCAATGGTCATGGCAGCTAGGGGGAAAGTGTATGCCCACCATGAGATAAAGAACTGCTTGGTATCAAACATGCGTAACATAAAGAGCAGTAAAAAAAGCGTAAAAAGAGCTATGAAATAAAGTGACATACTCAGCATGTCAATACTCCCATTGGTGATACGAAAATAACTCACAAACCCAACAGCAGGTGGAGCAATGAGTATGAAGAGTGTGGGAACTAACTTCTTAGCCAAAGGGTGATGGAAGATGATTCGGTACATCATAATGGTAAAAAGAACCACCCAAAAAAACATTCCCAAGGCAAAGAAAAAGAGTGAAACCCAAATAGGAGCAGCTTCTACCCCTACGACAGGGACAAGAACATTCCCCACAATAGGAATAAACCACGCAGGGTTACTGTGTATAACTTTTAAATCATTATGAATCCAGTAACGCATAACTATTAAGGTAAAAGTTAATTGTAAAGGTGCTCCTATATACCAAAAAAGTATGGAAACTGTTGGGGCAAAGTCATAATAGGCAATTGAAATCAGTAGAAAACTAATTGAAATCGCAGCCATAAAAGAACTTTTGATTGGGTGGTAAAACTCTCTTTTAACAGCTTCAGGATAGAGTAGCCACTTGATCATGTAGGCTGTAAATATGCCTAAAAAAAGAAGGGTGTCTACAAAAAGTAGTGTGCCATAAATCCAATAAGGCAGGTCAATTATATGATATGCTTTTGCAAAAACAATTGCCAACCCAGAGACACCCATGACCACAGCAAAAAGCTGAATGGGGAAATGTTTCAGTGACCTTTTAGTTAATTCCATTTTTATCTCCTAATTAATTATAATTTTAAAATATAATTATTATAATTTTAAATTATAAAATAAATGATACTCCTCTTAAGCTTAAATTGAAATAAAAGAGTTCAAATGAGACTAGCCTATTAATTGACTTAAAGAAGCTTTAGCAGCCTCAATTGCCTCTTCAATCAT
>CACVAZ010000067.1 GCA_902727995.1 uncultured Sulfurovum sp. | reverse complement strand
GTTTTCTTCCAAAACCACCACTCCTTTTTGAAAAGATTATAGCAAAAACTCCCCTTTTCTTAAGAGAGTTTTTAAGTATCCTCTTTTTACAAGGTAACATTTTAAGTATGTGGGGTGTTTTTTGGGTGGGGTGGTTTTTGGGGTTTGGATATAGCCTTTATAGGTCAAGTATTCATTATAAATAAAGGAGAGAGGTTCATATTTATGTGAAGATTTGAGAAAAAGGTGACAGGCTACTCAAACAACCCTCACCCCTCTTTCACCCAAACCCTTTTACCATCAAAAACCACCCCAAAGGCTAAGATATTTTCATAGCCTTTTTTCTCTACCTCTGAAACATAAGCTTTTTCTTCTATTTGTTTTACAGCACTGATTAGGGCTTTTTCTTTGGTCTCTTCTTCAAATTCGTCTATGGTTTTAAGCTCTATGACGAGGGCTAACTTTTCTTTGTCTTCTTTGTGTAACACGATAATATCTACCCGTCCGTAACCTGCTTCTTTGTTCGATATAATCTCATAATCGCTCAAATTAACCAACAGTCCCAAGAAAAAGGCATGATAAACACTCTCTACATTTTTACCTGTATCGTAAAATGAAAGCGTATCGCGTACAAACTCACTAAATATTTTTTCAAACAGTTTTAAATCACCATCGGTTAAGGATTTGAGTAGAACTCTGAGTCTTGGATTTGAGAACTTTTCGCTAACCCAATTGGCAATGATTTTTCTAAAAATATATTGACACTCCACATTGACAATGGCTAAGGTACAAATATGTTCCCCTTGTTTCCATGTTTTAGAAGTGTATTTTAGATAACCAGAAAAAAATAAAAAAGAGTAAAGCATCTCTTCATTAAAATTAAAATCTCTATCTTTAAAAGTGATGTTGGGATTAATGACTTTTTCTACGGTTTCACCTTTGAGCAGGTATTTTAAATCGTCTCTAAAACCATCGGAGTTTTCTACCAAGATACGTATAATATCGTTAGAAGAGGTGTTTGCCCAATAGATGTCAAATGCACCACTATCACTATAATTTAACAATGACCACGGATTAAAAATAGTCGTCTCACCAATTTTATACCCATTGTACCACTGATTAACCTCTTCAAAATTATCACTTAAATGGTAACTCTTTAACATCGCCTTGACTTCATTACTGGTAAATCCAAACTTGTCAGAAAAAGGGTTATCAAGTAAGGTATACACTTTTATATTATTCAAATCACTAAAAATAGACTCTTTAGAGATACGTAAAATACCTGTCAGTACGGCTTTATAAAGATTGACATCATTGTCTTTTAAAACAGCTCCCATAAAGGTTTTAAAAAATCCAACCATCTCTTCGTAATAGCCTTTTAGAAATGCTGTTTGAATGGGTGTATCGTATTCGTCTATGAGGATGATACATTTTTGGTTGTGGGCTTTGGTTAAGAGTTTGGACAACAATTTAAACGACTCTTCTATATCTACTTGTGTGGCACTTTCATCTAAAACATTCTTCACTTGTTTCTGTTCTATCTCTTCTAATTCTAAACTCTCAAGTGATTCTTTATGTCTTAAAAATTCATTGGATATTAATCTTTTTATACGTAATAAGCTCTTTTCAAAATTCTCTTCTTTCACATCTTTAAACGTAATATAAATAATAGGATAAGCATTACAATGTTGCATCGCTTCGCTATTTTGAGCAATGTTTAAGCTTTGAAATAGCTCTTTATTATTCTCACTTTTATCAAAAAAATAGTTTAACATACTAAGATTAAGTGTTTTTCCAAATCGGCGTGGGCGTGGAAGTAAAATAACCTTGGCTCCATTGTCAATCACTTCAGCAATGAGTTTGGTTTTATCAATGTAGTAAAAGTTCTCTTCGATAATCTCTTTGAAATCGCTAATGCCTATGGGTATTTTTTGCATCTTATTCCTTTCTGTTTTATTATACTCAAAACCTCTGAATCAACCCCAAAATTTTACTTTTAACGTCTGAAACAATAGGGGCTTTTTTAAGCTCAGATTTATCATAACCATATCGTTCAAAAAGCTTTGATGGGGGTTCGGTGGTGGTGATTTTGATGTTTTTGAATTGATAGATAAAGCGTTTTTCTTTAAAGGCAATATCGACCAAAGTATCACAATCTTTTTCCATCATCAAACTTTTTCCTAAAAATTTATGATATTTTGAATCTTTAATAGCAACCACATAAAAATCTTTCCAACGGTTTTTTATGGCGTTATAAATGGCTTCTTGTTGGTCGATGGTGAGCCTTTTTTCAAGCTTTTTATTCCAATATTTTAGATTGTTTTTACTGTATTTTATGGCATTTTTATCACAATAAAGAAGCCAACTATTTAAAAGTTTCGGCTCATTTTTTGGTTTGGTTTTAGTCTCTTTTTTCGGGGATAAATCCTCCGTTTCCGAAGGGTTCTGGCTGGTAGAGTTCCCAAGAATCTCGCCAATCTTCTTCTTGGTGTAGATAAAAAAAAGATGAATGTAGTAGTACTTTTTCTTTTGAACTACCTCTATAAGTTTCATCTCTTTTAAAAGTTTTTTGGTTTTTTTGACTCTGTCTATCGCCCAATTCATCCCTTTTCGTGTGAATTCATCGGTGGCTAAGGGTTGGTTTGTTTTTTGAAGTTGTGCATGATAAAGATAAAAACTATACAAGGCTAAAAGGTTCGCATAGTCTTTTTCATGTTTTAAAAACCGTTGCAACAAATGAGGATGGATAACAATGGGATTTTCTATCGGTTCGAGTTCCATTTTTTTGCCTTATATTTTTTTGATATATGGCATTGTAGCATTAAATAGAATAAAATTATATTAATTTATTCAAAAAATGATTAAAAACTAAGTATTTTTATATCTTGTCTAATATTTCTTTAAAACGTTTTACAGCTAAAAGTTTTTCTTTTAACTCTTTATTTTCTATCATTAGGTGTAATGCTATTGACATTCCTCTTGGTATATTTCCATCAGAAGTCCATCTTCCAAGTGTTCCTCTTGGTACATCTAATCTTTTTGCTAATTCTGTTTGTGTTATTTCATATTCTTGACAAACTTTTTTAACTAAATTCTCCTCTTTTTCTTTCAAAACCACTACTCCTTTTTGAAAAGATTATAGCAAAAACTCCCCTTTTCTTAAGAGAGTTTTTAAGTATCCTCTTTTTACAAGGTAACATTTTAAGTATGTGGGGTGGTTTTTGGGTGGGGTGGTTTTTGGGGTTTGGATATAGCCTTTATAGGTCAAGTATTCATTATAAATAAAGTAGAGAGGTTCATATTTATGTGAAGATTTAAATTATTTATAATCTGTCCTATGATATAAATTCCCTTACACTCAACCAATAAAGGAATAGATTATGAGCGATAAAAAATGTACAATACACGAAAATCACGAACATGAACATGGTGAAAACTGTGGTCATGTAAAGGTAAAACATGGTGATCATTATGACTACTTGCATGATGGACATCTACATCATAAACATAAGAGTCACTACGATGAACATGTTTTAGACGTGAATGAAATAAACCCTGATGGCTGTAATCCTGTCGCTGATGAGGCTTGTGGTCATCATGTGCATGGTCCAGACTGTGGACATGAAGCTGTTCCTCATGGAGATCATGTTGATTATATTGTCAATGGACGTTTGCATCATCCACATGGTGACCATTGTGATGATCATGGGCCTGTGGAAATGATAAAAAATTAAGACTTGATATTTTTCAAGTCGCCAAGAGAAGCAACCCAAAAGGCTTTTGCCACTGAACGGTTGTTTCCTAAAAAATAAGCAGCAACCAGACTTTTCCCATGTCCTGGTCCGATGGCATGGATGATTCCATAGAGCAGTGAAAAGAAGAGAAGCCAAAAGTAAGCTTTAGGACTTTGCTTTTTTTTAATGTCTTCCAAAAGGCTCACGAGTTACTGAAATCCCAATTGATATTTAATTTCATACTTTTGGTGGGTTATTTAAACAAGTATCAGCTTAGATAATGGGGCATTTGCCCCAAAAAGTTAAAAAAATATAAATTAATATTGGTATTCAAGACCAGCAATAATGGCTCGACCTGGTAAAGGTGCAGTCTCTTTCAGGAATGAGATATGATTTCTGGCAATATCATCGGTTAAGTTTTCTCCCTTAAGCCAATAGTTGAGTGTGCTTCTTCCCATTTTTTGTTCGTAATTAATAGAGGCATTTAAAAATTGGTATCCATCAGTGCCACTTTCGTGGTCTGCTGTGTTACGTGCTTTGTCAACCCATTTGTAACTTAGTTTGTTGGTTAAGTTCTTGTATTTGTGTTCAACACTCGCTGTAGCATTGTAAGGAGCCATACGTGGGATGTTTCCACCTGAGTTGAGTTCACCTTTTAGCATGTTGAGTTGTAAGGTATTGGTAAAGTTATGTTTACCCAGTGCCATTTTATAGCTCTCTTCAACTCCTAGACCATAAATCTTAGCCCCCACACCTTGCATTTGCCATACTGGACTTGAATGAAAAGGATCAAGCACCGTTGTCCCATTTTGTGCTAGTGGTGATTGATAGATGTAGTTATCGAAATGATAGTAATAGGCACTAAGTTTAGAGTTAAAGTTTTCATTGTGAGCATAGAGCATGTTTACATCTAAATTAACGGAACGCTCTTTGTCTAAGTCTCTGTCTCCTAAAATATAACTCTCGGTTGCATGGTGAAAACCATTCCAAAGTAATTCTTGTGAAGAAGGTAAACGTTCCATATAAGCCAATGAAGCTTGTGTGGTTAATTTGTCACCCCAGATATGCCACCAACCCAGTGAAAGACTAAGGGCAATGTCATTTTCATCACTATAGTAGTCAGCATCAATGGCTGTAGGCATTAACCATGTCTCTTGAATGTTGGAACTGTCAGGACTTAGTTTACGAACAACAGTGTTGACAGCAAGGCTAAGTTCATCTTCATCATAATAACGTTTGAGATTCACACCCATTTGGAGTTTTTGCTCTTTGGTATTGGGCATTGGGTGACCATGAGAGTAGGCAATGCCTCTATCATTGTAGTAGTTTTGTGTTGAAAAACCATCTTCGGCAGAGGTTCTAGCAGGAGTTGTAAATTCATTACATTCCCCATGTTCATGACAGACTTTGAGTTCATTTTCAAGCAGTTCAGCACGGAACTCTCCATCCATTTCATTGAGTGTAAAGTCAAAAGTTGTGCTTAAACTCTGTTGTTGTTGATCAAAGGCACCATCATAGCTTACACCTTCTCGTTCATAGTGTCGGTAGTCACTTAGTTGATATTCGGTTTGGACGTTTTTGAGTTTGCCAAGCTCTTTGTTGTGTACAACCACACCATAACGTTGTTGTTCCATTAAAATATCGGTACGTTCATTGGTGCTGTTAGGAATACCATAATTTTTTTCCATGCTATCAGCATAGACTTTGACCACAGTATTGTCGGTGGCTTTCCATCCTAATACACCATGAAGTTGTTCACTAGAGGTATCGGAGTTTTGAACTTCTGTTCCTCCACTTGAGTAGTTTCCTGCTTCATTTTTATAGTAGTTTAGGTAGCCTGAGTATTTGTCATTTCCATACTCTGTTTTGAGATTGGCTGTTCCTTTCCCTGTGTTTGAATTGGTTGAAAGAGAGGCATTTGCTCCAAAACCTTTAGGTAGGTTTGTTTCATGTTCTTCGCCCATAGCACGTACCACACCCCCACTGTACGAACCATAGAGTAAAGAAGCTGGTCCCTTTACAAGTTCTAAGTGTTCAGCTACCTTGGCGTTGAGTCCTACAGCATGGTCTTGACTCATGGCTGAGAGGTCATTTAGCATGATGCCACCTTGGGCAATACCAACACGGTAACCCTCCATTCCATTTACGGTTGGTCGTCCAACAGCAGAACCATAGGTTGCACTCTCAACACCGAGTTCACCTGAGAGGTAGTCGCCAAGTGTTTCACCAGCACCTTTGCGTTTACTAAGGGCTTTAACATCATGAATGAGACAGTAAGAGAGGGATTCTTCTTGTTTTTCTTTATCTTC
>CACVAZ010000066.1 GCA_902727995.1 uncultured Sulfurovum sp. | reverse complement strand
AAGGCTCATTCCCACACTAAGTAAAAACATTGACATGATACTGTAGCGTAGTATTAAAATGATGCTGTTATGGTTCATATCAATTGAAAAAATAGAAAAATAATTTAAATCATAAGTAAAATGATAGAGTATCATCCCTAAAATAGCAAATCCTCTAAAAATATCTAATCCATCAATTCGTTTAGTTTTCATTAGTTTCTATTCATTTCCATTCGTTTTTTTGATTTCCCTTATTGAAAGGATTATAGCATGAGCCTATTTAATACGATATAATTAGGAAATTAAATAACACATAAAGAGTATAAATGTCATTAGCAACACTGGGCTTATCATCTGAAATTATTAAAGCATTAAAAGACAAAGGGTATGTGTCGGCAACGCCTATTCAAAAAGCTTTAATTCCTGTTGTTTTAAATGGGCATGATGTTATGGCAGGGGCTCAAACAGGTACAGGAAAAACAGCTGGTTTTGCTTTACCAATTTTGCATAATTTGGCACAAAATAGAGTTAAAGGTAAGCATAACTTAGGGGCTATTGTTATTGTTCCTACCCGTGAATTGGCACGGCAAGTGCATGAGAGTTTTGAAGCTTATGCTAAGTATTTACCTTTAAAGTCGGTGTTACTTTATGGTGGGGCGAACATGACAGCACAAGCCAATAGACTTAAAGCTGGTGTTGATATTATTGTCACAACTTCTGGACGATTATTGGAGCATATTGGAAAGAAAAATATCAATTTAGAGGCTGTACGCTACTTGGTACTTGATGAGGCAGATACTATTTTAGACATGGGTTTTGTGCATGAAGTGATGCAAGTGATTAATCTTTTACCTAAAAAACGACAAAATATTTTGATTTCAGCCACACTTTCTGGCTCGGTTAAACGATTGGCAACAGATATTTTACATAAACCAAAACTTGTGGAAGTTGATAGCATGGGAACGTCAGCTTCTTCTGTGGCATTGCTTGTACATCCTGTGGTTAAAGAGCGTAAAAATGAGTTGTTATCTTTTATAATAGGTTTTAAAAACTATAAACAAGTTTTAGTCTTTGTGCGTAAAAAGCAAGAAGCAGATGAGGTAGCTACGGAATTAAACTTAAGTGGTTTAAAAACTTTGGTTATTCATGGAGATAAAAGTTCAGGCGTACGTACTCGAGCGTTGAGTGCTTTTAAAGAAGGGAAAATTAGGGTTTTAGTAGCTACTGATATTGCAGCTCGTGGCTTAGATATTCCCAATTTAGATCTTGTGATGAATTATGATATTCCTCATGTCATAGGTGACTTTATTCACAGAATAGGGCGAACAGGAAGAGCAGGAAGATTAGGTCTTGCCATTACCTTTGTGTCTCCTACTGAAGAAGTTGCTTTAAAAGATGTGGAACGCTTATTAGGTAAAGCGATTAGACGTGAAGAGATTGAGGGTTATACCCCAGCCGTTGAGAAAGTACAACGTGGTGCTAGAAAAACTGTGGATACTAAGAAAAAAACAGATGGGGCTTTTGGACGAAAGAAAGTGAAAGAAGGTGGAGGAAAAAAACGTAAAACTACCAAAAGAGATGGGTTTAAAAGTTTTGATTCTAAACCCAAGAAAGAAAAGTTTAAAACAGATACTTCAAAAAGAAGTAGTTCTAAGAAAAGAGGACGTTAAGCCATTTGTGATTGACGAATGGCATTCAAAAGCTTTTCTTCAGTAATGGGTTTCCTTAAGAAAGCATCGGCTCCTACATCAAGTACTTCTTTGATTCTCATGTCATTAGAAGAGATGGCAAGTATGGGAATTTTAGGTAAATTTTTATCTTTAATATAGTGTTTTAAAAATTCAACACCATCCATGATTGGCATCTCAATATCAAGTAAAACAAGTTGAATATCTGGATTCTCGTGACAAATATTCAGTGCATTTTTTCCATCAATAGCCTCTAAAATTTCAACTTGATAGAGTTCTTTTTTTAATAGAGAGATTAGTAATCGACGGTTTATGTAGTCATCATCAGCTATTAGAATTTTAAAAATCATTTTTTACCTTCTGTATTTTTTGATGAGTTGCTCAATGTTGTCACGTTTAATAAGACCTACATGAACTTCTTTAACAAAGTTTGCATTGTACTGTTCTTTATCTAATTCTATAAGAGAAAGTAGAATGATATTCATATTTTGGTGTTGTTTTTCTAAGATAGTTTGGTTAAATTCTTCTAGTTCTTTATCAATGAGTAAGATATCATATTGTTCTTGTTGTATGTAGGTCTCTAATTGATTCACTTGACTGATAATTTCAATGTCATAATTTAAATTTGAAATGACTTTTGAGAGTATTTGTGCTTCAAGTGGATTCTTTTTTAGAATAAGAATTTTCTTCTCTTTTTTACTTAGAGGAGCGTTTTTAATTGTACCTTCTTCAAGTAAACCTTCTTCAAACTCTTGGAATAATAGAGGTGCTAATTCTGTATTTTCTTTTTCTAAAGTTTCTGTTTCTTCCAAAAGTGAAATAAGACCAGTCTCTTCATTTTTTGGCGTTTCTGTGTTCGGGGCATTAAGAAGATTAACTTCGTTAGAGGCTTCTAAGGCTTGATCTTCTTCTGTTTTTACTTTTAAGAATTTTTTCAAAATGTAAAGCAGTTCATTGGTCTCAATAGGTTTAGGAATATACTCATCTAAACCTTCTGAAATAAAACGTTCTCTATCTCCATTAAGAGCATTGGCTGTTAAGGCGACAATAGGAATGTGCTCTAGTTTTTCTTCAACTTCATAGTTAATAATTTCATGCGTAGCTTCAACCCCATCCATGATTGGCATTTGGATATCCATAAAAATTAAGTCATAGTTTTCACTTTTTCTTTTTTCAAAAGCTTCTAAACCATTATTGGCAAGTTCTACCTTGACACCATAACGAATTAAAACTTGTTTCACCAATTTTTGGTTAATAAAGTTGTCCTCAGCCACAAGGATTTTTCCTTGAAATTGAATGTTTTTAAAAGGGGAGGCATTCGATACATTCACTTCTATCTCTTTAGCTTTATCTAAGTTCGTGGCATTAATTCCTTGTACAATCTTTGTGGGTGTTATGGGTTTATAAAGTACTTTAGCCACATTAAGACTAAGCGTTTCTAAACGACTTCTATTTGAAAAACTTGAGAGTAAAACAACTTTGTTAGCATTTAGTTTATAAATATTTTTTAGAAATTGATCATCATTGTTATCGACATCAATCCAAATGCTCTTAAGTTCATCATTTTCATTACATTTTTTTAAGTCAGCCATATTTTTATATAAGGTTTCTTCAATATCATAGTATTTTAAATATTTACTAATATAAATATCTTGTTGGACAGGAAGATCATAGTTATATTTACAGATTGTATGGTTTTGAAGGTTTGGAATCATTGAAAGTTCTGTTCCTTCTAATACTTCTTCAAAGACCACATTAAAGAAAAACCTTGTCCCTTTTTCTTTTTGACTTTCAAGTTTAAGTTCAGAATCCATTAATTCTAAGAATTTTGTTGAAATTGTGAGTCCAAGACCTGTCCCTCCATATTTACGGGTAATTGAGACATCTGCTTGGGTAAAAGCAGCAAATACATTAAGTTGCTGTTCTTTTGTCATTCCTACTCCATTGTCTTCGATAGAGAAGGAGAGTTCTGTTTGATTCTCAATATTAGATACTTTTTTAATTTCTACTTTAATTTTACCCCCTAAGTCCGTAAATTTAATAGCATTTGAAAGTAAATTAATTAGTATCTCTTTAAGCTTCACGGAATCACCCAAAAGTTTTTTATTGATGCTTGGATCTAAGAAGAAGTCTAACTCAATATTTTTTTCAGAAGCTCTAATACCATAGGTTTCAACAGCATTTTCAAATTCAATGATAGGATCAAAAATAATAATATCAAGTTCAGTTTTATTACTTTCAATTTTTGATAAGTCAAGAATATTGTTGATAATATTTAAGAGATTTTCAGAACTTTTTTCGACAATATTAATAAACTCTTTTTGCTCTTCATCAAGGTTTGTGCTTTTTAAAAGATCTGTAAACCCAACAATACCATTAAGAGGCGTACGAATTTCATGAGACATATTTGCTAAAAAAAGAGATTTAGAAGCATTTGCTTCTAAGGCTACTTGTTTATCTGCTTTTGCATTTTCAATTAGTGTTTCAATAAGCTTATAGGCATTTTTAACACCTTCTGTTTTTTTTAAATCAATACCTTGATTCAGGTTTAAGCCACTTTCATCATAAATACTCTCATTGTCGAGTATGGAGTTTTCAAGGATTTCTTTGAAGTTAACAGAGTTAGTAGTTAGTTCTTTACCAGCAAAATAGCCAATGACAACCAAGATCATTACAACTAATAAGAGTAAGATAGAAGCATAAAAGAGTTTTGACTGATTTAGCATATCTGTGGCTATGGGATTATTGTAAGAAGTATAGCCAATAGCTAAAGCTATTCCTAAAAGTAATAAGAGAGGCACTACACTAATGAGTTTAATTTTATTATTAAGTTGCATTTATTGAATCCTTATGTTCTTTTAAGTTGTTTCATATAGCCTTCTAACGAAAGGAAATGACCCCAATAGTTAACAAATAAATCTTCGAGTTTTGTGTAGTCTGAACAAAATTGTATCTCCTCTAAAATATCGGAGAGTTCATTGATGCGTAAGTTACTAGCAGCCCCTTTAAGTTTATGTCCTAATTCATGAATATTTTCTAGGTCTTTTTGGTAGTATGAAGTTAAAAGATGATCTTTGTCATGACGTGCTTGTTCAATAAAGTCATCAACAAATTCTTCGATGAGCACAACAGGTAAGTTTAGTTCATCTGCAGCTGTTTGTGGGTTATAAGATATGGGTAATTCTGGTACATCGTCAAGAGATATTTTCTTAACAGTTGAACTTTGAATAAGCTTTTCATTCACGACTTCAGGAATGTCATCTAAATCAAGTATGTCACTTTCTTTTTCATCAATATTTTTGAGTAAGTCAGAAAATCGTGCATTAAGCACTTCTTCTTTATCTTCATTGGGATGCTTATCTTCTTCAAAAATATTATCTACATTTTCATCTTCATAATTTTCTGGTTTTTCAAGTGTCAAAAGTGCCAACTTGGTGTAATATTGATCAATGAGTGGCATACGTTCACGATGTGAAAGCTTTTGAATTTTTAAAAGCAAAATATTTATATGAGGTATTTTCAAGGTTAATGCAAGATTTGAAAGGTTTTTTACGACTTTATCATTTCCTTCTAATAAACGTTCTTCATCAATAATTGATTGGTCAATAAAACTGTCAAGATAAAGTTTATAGTCATTAACAGAAAGTCCAATCTCCCCAGAAATTTTATGAACATCAAGATAAATATCTTGATAATGTGTTTTTAATTGCTTGATAGGTGTATTTGTTGCTGATTTGATTTTTGCTATTTGAATATCTTGTAATTCTACCAAGTAGAATTCTTCATGAATACCATATATCTCATGGTGTCGGAAGTCTGAATTGATTTTTTGAAAGTCTTGTTGAATAACTATTCGTTTATTGTCAAATTTAAGATGATCCATAACATTAAATTTTCTTAATTCTTTAAATGAGTTAAAGCCTAAAAGTTCTATAAATGCTTCATCAGCCAATATCAGCTCTTTTTCATCATTATATCCGTAATACATTTTTGCCTCGCTATTCTATATTATATTGAGCATATCGCTCTGCTTCTTCTTCGATATTTAACTTTGATGTCGGTTTATGAACAATTAGAAAACCAGTTTCTTCGTTATTATCATATTTTATTGTGCAGTGAATGTCTGACCAAAAGTACATACCATCACGACGCATGTTTTTTAAGACGGAAAACCATTGTTTTAAACGTTTTTTGGTTGACCATAAGTCTTCATATACATCATTGGGTACATCTGGATGTTTAAAAATAGAATGATTTTTACCAATAAGTTCTTCTTTTCTAAAACCTGAAACTTCACAAAAATTTTGATTGGCATAAGTAATAACACCTAATAAATCAGTTTCGTATATTAAATTATTGTTAAATGAATATTCTACATCTAATGCTATGGGACGATGCACATGATTCCTTTGGATTTTTTTATAGTTCTTAACTAATCAATAACTTTATGATAAAAAAACTAAGATTAGAATTAAACTAATATTATTTTTGAAAATTAAAATATATTGTCAAGTTATAGTTTACAGTATATAATAATAAATGTTTTGTTATACCTATAAATATTAGAATTTAACATAATCTGTTTTTAAAATTTTAGCGATTTTTTCAGAAGATGCGACTGAAATTTCCTCAAAAGAGGCGACTTCAATGGCTTTAAAAGTACCAAAATAGTTGAGAAGTTTTTTAACTGTAGCTGGGCCAATTCCTTTTTTTTGTAGCAATGAGTTTTGGGTATCATCTTTACGTTTTTTGTTCTGATGATAGGTAATGGCAAATCTATGGGCTTCATCACGTTGGCGTTGTACCCACTGTAGTCGCTTATCGTTAGTTTGTAATTCATAGACAGATTGTTCGCTGTAAATGATGTCTTTTGCAGCCCCTTTTGCTCTATGTGCTTTGGCATCTATTTTTTCTTTTGCAATGGCGATAACATCTAAATTTATTTTTGCTACTTCTAAAAGGGACATAGCCAATCGTCGTAACGTTTCTCCTCCATCTAAAATCCACAAGTCTGGTGGAGAATTTCTCTCAAAACTCTCAATACGTCTTGAGAGCATCTCTTTCATTTGTCCATATTCATCTTTGGCTTCTAGTTCATAACGACGGTAGTCATTTTTAAACCATTTTCCTTCAGACCAAACAACCATCGCTCCAACCGTTGCAACACCCATCATGTGAGAGTTATCAAAGGATTCAATTTTATAAGGAACTTTTGAGAGTTCAAATAGTTCAGCTATTTTGGGTTCTATTTCAATTTGCTGTTTCTCCTTTTTAAGAATTTCTTCAGCATTTTTTACTGCAAGAGCAATTAGTTTAGATTTTGATCCACGTAAAGGGTGGTTAATCTCTATTTTTTTTTCAAAACGCTTCGAGAGTAAAGTTGCTATTTCGGTACGGTCTTCAAAAGCATGTGCTACTAAAATATTTTTAGCTATTTGAGGGGTATTTATGCTATAAAATTCTAAAAGAGCTTGTTTATAGGCTTCATTCTGATCATAAATCTCTAAACCTCTAAAAGTAGAAAAGGAAGAGGAGATAACTTTTCCATTACGCATAAAAAGTTTTACAATGACCCCACGACTTTTACCACCCAGTATGGCAAAAATATCTAAGTTTTCATTTTTTGCTAAGTCAATATTGGAACTAATAGTAAGTCCTTCAATGGTCTTCATATTGTCACGTATGGTAGCTGCCTCTTCATAACGTTCATTTTTGGCAAATTCTAGCATTTTGGCATTGAGTTGCTCAATTAAAATAGAACGTTTAAAGATAGATTTTTTGACATCTTTTACTATTTCTTGATAGTCTTCTGGGCTTATTTTTCCTTCACAAGGAGCTAAACATTTGTCAATTTGGTGAAAGAGACAAGCTTTTCCTCCAGCTAAACAAGACTTTTTTTGAACTAAGGGAAACAGTTCATAGAGGGTATCAAGTAAAATTTTTCCACCATTGGGAAAAGGTCCATAATAGGAGATACTTTTTCCTTTTATAAGCTTACGCGTAAGCTCAAAACGTGGAAAATCTTTAGATTCATCAATATAAATATAAGGGTAGGTTTTATCATCACGTAATAATATATTATATTTAGGATTTAATTGTTTTATGAGTGAGTTTTCTAAAATAAGTGCATCATCTTCACTTTCTACAATCATGTATTCAATCTTGACAGCCTGTTCAAGCATTCGTAAAATACGTAAACTTTGTTTTGGATTAGGGTGGAGTTTAGGAGTAAAACGCCAATAAGATTTCACACGGTTCTTTAAGTTTTTGGCTTTTCCTACATAAAGTAGTTTATTGTTTTTATCAAAATATTGGTATACCCCTGCATCAGTAGGGAGGTTCTGAATGGTTTTTATCATTCAAAAGTATAGCATATCCTTTAGGCTCTGATAAAATGGTTTAATATTTCTTGTAAGGCATCTAAGTTCATGGGTTTTGGAAGGTATGCATCCATGCCTATTGCCATATATTTCTCTCGATCTCCTTCTAAAGCATTGGCTGTTAGTGCTACAATGGGAATATGTTTTTTATGGTTTTCTTTTTCAAAAGATAATATTTTTTTAGTCGCTTCTACTCCTCCCATTATGGGCATTTGGATGTCCATAAAAATAATGTCATATTCTTTATTTTTTCTAGAGTCTAATCCTTCTTGACCATTTGAAACGAGGGTTACGTTCATTCCAAATCTATTTAAAATACTTTTCATAAGTTTCTGATTGATAAAGTTGTCTTCTACGACTAGAGCATTGACTTCATTAAATTGTTTTGTAATATTTTTAGATTTTTTAGGAGATTCTTTTTCTACTTTTGTGAGTATGTCTAGAGATTTTAGGGTTCTTGTAAGGTTAACAGGCTTATGTAAAACTTTGTCTATTTTTTCTCTTATATCGATCAGTTCTTCTTCTCTATTATCAGCGACAATAAGTACAATTTTTAGGGGTAAGTCTAAGAAGTATTCTATGTCTCCCTCTTTGTCAAAACATCGGTAGTCGATAAAGAGTAAGTCTGGCAAATCTGATTCTGTTAAATTTAAAAGTGTTCGCTGAGTATAGGTTAAAAAAGTTGCCTCTTGATATTCAACATAGGTTTTTAAATTTTTATCTATATTTCTATTATCGATAGGAGGAATATAACCAATGGTATAAGCAGAAAGATTCTCTTTAGAACGCATTTGTAAATTTTGAGGTTTTTCCAATGAGATTGAAAAGAAAAATTTAGCCCCTTTACCAACTTGACTTTGAATGTCTAGTTTCCCTCCCATGTGTTTAATAAATTGACTGGCAATACTTAGTCCTAACCCTGTTCCCCCATACTTTCTACTGGTGCTCGCATCTGCCTGTGAAAAGGCATTAAAAATTTCTTTTTTCTCTTGACTACTGATGCCAATACCTGAATCTTCAACTGAAAATTGAAGTTTAATATTTTGTTTAGAATTTTCATCTTCTTTTCGCATTTGCTTGATATTAATTTCAATGTTACCTTGATTAGGCGTAAATTTAATAGCATTTGAGATGAGATTGGAAAGGATTTGTATAATTTTAGTAGGATCACCAAGAACATTGGTTGGAATTTTTGGGTCTATGCAAACTTTGAGTTCTATCTCTTTTTCACGTGCTTTGGCAATAAAAGTATCAATAGAAGCTTCAAATTTTTCAATAGGATCAAAGAGTATGTTTTCGAGTTGAACTTTTCCAGCTTTAATTTTAGAGAAGTCAAGAATGTCATTCACAATGTGCATTAAATTATTTGAACTTTCTTCAATAATACTTACAATGTCTTCTTGTTCTTCTGAGAGGTTTGTCTCTTTTAACTCACTTGTAAATCCAATAATCCCATTGAGTGGGGTACGTATTTCATGAGACATATTGGCTAAAAAAAGATCTTTGGCACGGCTAGGTTCTTTGATTTCTTTTGCAAGAAATTCATAAACTTCAATACTTGAATTATGGGTAAGAATCTCTTTTATTTCTCTTTTTTTATTTTCATCTAAATCAATCTCTATCTCTTTTACCGTATTTTTTAAGATGATTTTTTCATTGTTCATTTTTTGTAAAATGCGTAATATACCTACAAGTAGACCTAATAAAATAAGAACTAAAAGAGAAATAATAATGGATCGATACATTTCACCTTGATGTGCTAAAAGTTCATTCTTTAGGTAGTTAGTATGTAAATCACCTAACATTTTTTGTATTTGGTTAATTTTATTTTTTTGTTTAGAGCTTTGGCTCAACCATTGTTTAAAATTGATGGGATATTTAGCATTTTTTGTTGAGATAAAGAGTTCAACACGTGTTTCATCTAGAACTTTAAAAAAACTATGAATATCGTATTTATCTTTAATACTTAGAAGTAAACTTTCATCTTTTATTGAATTAAATGTTGGTAGTTCTCTTAGCTCAAAATTCTTTTCCCAAAAAAGAATATCATGCTCATTCATGGCAACTCTTTTGTTAAGTATTGGGGCTAAAAAGCTATTTTCAAGACTGGTATTTTCTCTTAACCTTATGAGTTGAAGTTCACTGTCTATATTTTTAACGAGTTGAAGCTCACTCATTTTTAAGATGATAGGATTGATGATGTTGAGATGATAATTATTGTAAATAAGTATTTGGTTCTCAATGGAAAGGATATTTATTTTTTTTCGTACGCTTATTAATTGATTTTTTTCTTCACTTAGCTTAAGTGCTTGGGTATGTTGAATTTGAATATTTACTTTGTTTCGTTGCTGATTGAGTTTGTCTAAATTTTTTTGATTGGGGATAGTAAGGTAGAGAACTGATTTTAATCTCTCTTTTTCTAAAGCTTTTAAAAGTTTATTTGCATCGTTAAATAGTATTCTGTGAGCCAGTATTTTTTCAAGGTTTTGATAGGTTCTATATTTTATAAAGGCATAATAGATAGAGAATCCTAGTAAAACAGTTGTTGCTGAAATAAGTAATAGCGATATGTTTTTTTTAGACAGCAATTTCATTTAACTCTTTCATCATATAGTTTTTGCTTGTGGTATGTTTCTAAATCAATGAGCAAGGTTTTAAGATAGGTATTTGAAGAGAGGAGAAGATTGGTAAAAGTAGTCTCTTCAAGATTTTTAAAAAATGTTTGATTGTGTTCCCAAATGCTTTTAATTTTTTCTACTTTTACTTGTAATTCATAAGCATAGTTGTATGTTGAGAGACTTTTTAAATCTTTGTTAATTTCTTGAATGGCTGTTTCCATTTTTAGGTCATATTGTTCACCTTTAAGCCCAATTTGGAAAGCCATATAATATTTACTAATACTCTCTATAAGGTAGGTAAGATCTTTACAATGTACTAACATTTCCTCTTCGACAGAAGATTCATATTTATGTTTACTAGCTATAGAGATAACCCCCTCAATAAATGTTTCACTCGCTGTTAGTAATTCTTTAGCAAGTTCTTTTGTTGGATGTTTTTGTGCTATTTTTTTTATCTTTCTTAATTCATGATTATAAAAACCAAGTACGCTAAGAGTACTTGTATTTTTTGTAATATTGCTTATTATCTGAATATTTTTTTCAAACTCTGTGATATTATCTGTAAAATTATTTTTTAAAATAAAATCATTAGGTCGTTTGTAAAGTAAAAAATAATCGGTTGTAATTTTTTGACCTAAGTATTGTATATTTTCTCTGGCTTCAATAATTTGTACATCCACTCTGGTTAAAGCAAAAGAATTATTGAGCCAAAGCATTAAAAGTATAATAACATAAAGACTTTTTTTCATCTCTTTGCCTAATTGTTAGCTATGTTTTTTTTGTAAAGTTTGCGTATCTCTTGTAACTCTTTATGAATATCATTCATGGTACTTGTAATCATTTTAGGATGTTTTTTTTCTTTAGAAAGTTCATGGGCTATTATCCATATTCTATCAACTTCATCTAGGTGGCTTTTTATGGGTTTTGTATGGTTCCTATTTTGGATAAGTTTAAGATGATTGCTATGAAAATCTTGAATACTTGTGAGCATTATTTGTCTTTTTTGATTGTTTTTTAAGTCATTTTGAAAATTCACATAGTTGCTCGAAACTTTTTTAGCTAAAGACAGTTGTTTGCTGACAAGATTGATAAGTTCTGAACGCTTTTGATCGTAAGTACTTGCATTTACAAATAGGGTAGAGGTTAAAAATAGTACAACAGTAATGGTATATAATTTATTCATCTTATTGCTCCTAAGCTCTTAGTATTTTATGAGCTATTAATATAGATTATAGAAGAAAGTATTGAGAAATATTGAATAATAATTTCACTAACTCCTCATGAATCATAACATTATTCTACACTATTTGCAACATATTGTGTTTAAAAAGATGTTTTTTAGTTATTTATTAAGAATTATATAAAGCAAAAAAGTAAATTAAATTTTCAGTATATTTAGAGTTGATTTTCAATGGATTGACGAATGTTTTCAAATGCTTTTTGTAGTTCTTGATCTTCACTTTGAACCTTGAAAGTCCCTTCTGCCATCTCTTTGTAGTAGGGAATTGAGTTTGTGGAAGGTTTATGTTGAATGAATTTGTGATGTTTAGAATTAAAGAGAATGACTTTTGATGCTGACATATTTTGACATTTTTCATCATGTTTGGCTAACATGGATAATAGGCTTTTTAATAAATCTTTATTATAATTCAATTCCATTTTAAATCCAGGATGAGAGAGTGCCACAAAAAGTGTGTCATCTCTAATATAAACAAAAGCAATGGCTTTTTGAAATTTTGGACTTAATAATGATATAAACTTTTGATAACAATAGTGACTCTTAAGTAATTTAAATTGAGGAAGACTTTGAATATGAGAAAGAATAGTATGGGCTTGTTTCATAAGATGATTATATCATCTATTTGCTGTTTATTATTACTTGGATGTGGCTTTAAAGCTGATCCTTATTGGGAAGAGAAACCTACCTCTGAAGTTAAGATGTAGGTTATTGATAATTAATCCTCTTCGATGGTTGCTTCGATAATTTCTGGATTTTTTTGTGCTACTGTTTTTGTTGTTGGGGCTGTGTACATTGCCATAGAGCCTATAACCCGTCCTCCTTCATCTGTTTTAATATTTTTCACAGATATTTCGCCATTAACTAAACCGTTTGAACCAACTTCAAGTAATTCAGCTGCTGTTACTTTTCCTTCAACCGTACCATTGACCGTTACTCTTTTAGATGTTAGTGAGTTGGTTTGAATTTTACCTGTTGGGGTTACGTTGATTGATGTTTCTGCTAATACTTCACCTAAAATTTCACCACTTAAAATTACGATATTAGAATGAATTTTATTACTTACATAACCCGTTTGTGAAATATTTAAGTCATTACAGGTAATCTCGCCTTCAACACGACCAGCGATAGAAATTTTTTGTGCTCGAATAGTTCCTTTCACTGAACCATTTTTCCCTATGGTTACGTTATTAACTTCAATATTTCCAATAAGCTTCCCTTCTATTTTAATGCTATCTGTTCCTGAAATATTTCCTTCAACTGTGATATTTTTTGAAATTTCAGTTGCTGCTGAGAAACTGGATGTTTTTGAAGATGTTTTTTTAATCTCTGGTTCTGTTGTTACATCTGGGATATTTTCTGCTTCTTTCCCTTTTGAAAAAAATGCCATTTGTTCGTTCTCCATTTATTGTTTTATGGTACATAGTAGCCAAATGATGCTTATATATTTAATGGGTCCAAGTATTACCTTTTAACATTTTTATGATTCTCATGTGAGAGGGTCAATTAACTTTAATATTCAGTTTAAAAATGTTAAAAAACCTTTATGAAACTTAATAACCTTGTCTTAGTTTTAAATAAAACTAAATATAATTTAGATATGAAAAAATATGATATATTAATAATTGGAGCAGGTATCGCTGGTCTTTATGCTGCGATGAATATTCCAAAAGAGAAAAAAGTTTTGGTAGTGTGTAAAGACATTCCTTGGGAGTGTAATACTTTTTATGCCCAAGGTGGTATGGTGACGGCTTTAAATGAAGCAGATATTCCCTCACATATTGAGGATACCATGGAAGCTGGTTCTTATCATAATGATGAAAAAGCTGTAGAAATTTTGTCTCGCATGTCTCTTGAGACCACAGCTGATATTTTAGAGCGTGGTATGGAGTTTGATGTAGATGAAAATGGAACGCTACTTTATACAAGAGAAGCAGCCCATTCGACAGAACGGATTATTCATGCTGGAGGTGATGCAACAGGACGTTATATGCATTATTTTATGATGGTTGAAAACAAACATAAGTTGCAAAGAAATACCTTAGTCTATGACTTACTTATTCAAAATGGACAATGTTTTGGGGTAAAAGCGTTAGTGAATTATGAACATAAAACTATTTATGCTGATAATGTTATTATTGCTTCTGGTGGGATAGGTTCATTGTATGAATTTAATACAAATTCAAGAACAGTTTCAGCCGATATTCATGGTATTTGTGTCGAAAAAGGTATAGAATTGGCTGATATGGAGATGATGCAATTTCATCCAACTGTTTTTGTTAAGACCCCTTATGCTAGAAAATTGTTACTTACTGAAGCACTTAGGGGTGAGGGTGCACATGTTGTTACAGAAGATGGAAAACGTTTTTTATTTGACTATGATGAACGAGGAGAGTTAGCTTCACGTGATATTGTTAGTCGTGCTATTTTTGATTATAAGAATAAAACAGGAAAAGAAGTTTATTTGGATTTTTCTATGTTTGAAGAGCAGTGGTTTGTCAAACGTTTTCCTAATATTACAAGAACTTTTGAAGCCATTGGCTATAAATTTCCACAAGATCGGGTTCCTATTTCCCCAGCATTTCATTATGCTGTTGGGGGAATTAAATGTGATTTAGATGGTTGTGTAGAGGGTATTGAAGGACTTTACGTCATCGGTGAAGCATCTTCTACTGGGGTCCATGGTGCAAATCGTTTGGCTTCAAATTCTTTGCTTGAAGGCGTTGTTTTTGCTAAACGTGCTGTCAATCATATGTTGACTAAAGAGCAGATAAAAGTGGAAATTCCAAGATTTGACAAAGAATATAAAAACATTGTTCATCACGAAAATGATAAGGCTTATAAAAAACGTTTAAGACAAATTATGTGGGCTGAGATGGGTGTTATTCGTACGAAAAAAGGCTTAATTCGAGCTAGAAATGAAATCTTCGATATGAAAAATAGAGATATTGGACGGCTTTTAGCACTACGGCTTAACACAGCTTCAGCTATTCTTGAAGCAGCTTTAAAAAGAAAAGAAAGCTTAGGTGCTCATTATATTGAGTAGGGTTTATTTATTGAGTGGATGATGAAGATTTAAAAAAAACTGTCCATCATACCTCTCATCATATCGGTCTCTTTTTTACCGAAGCCTAGTTCATTGAATGCTTCATCTGGCATATTACCTTGAAACATATTTTGCATTTCATCTTTTATGAACTTTGAGGAGTTTACTCTTATTTCTGGATCAGAGCTATCTCCTTGAAGCTTACCAAGTATCTCTTTGTTGTCAATATTGATGTTAAAAGTAGCATCAATACGGTTTTTGGCTTTATTAATACGCCCAAAAGGAATTGCAAGGAGGACGCGTTTATTTTTTGCTTTAAAATTAATGTCGATTAGATTTTTATTGAAAATTACATTAAAATGGGCTTTATCATAATGCTCTTTGGTTAGGTCTAAGCCTCTTAGTTGCTTTATTTCTGAGGTTAAATCACTGTTTAAAAATTGTGTTTTGTGAAGTGTTGAGAGAAATTTACCTTTTTGCGTGGCGAAATCATAGTTAAATGTTCCAAGAACATTTGCTTTGAATGTCTGAGGGTAAGAAAATAAATACATGAGCTTTTGGGCTGAGATGTTGTTGATTTTTGAATTTAGTTGTTTTTTTTCAAAACGAAAGTCGATATTCCCATCAAAACTTTTTGTTGAACCTGTGATCAAGAATCCCTTGTCATAATTCATTTTTCCGTCAAGTTCAAGTTTTCCTTTTAAGGAATTATCCATAATCGTATCGAGCTTTGAGAGCTTAGGTATCTTGACTTGATAGCTACTGCTTAGAGTAGAAGTATTTAGATGATATTTAGAATCATCAGAGGTATAAGTTAAAATCTCTGATTTAAGTAGGCTTTGAATATTGAGTATATTTGAAACGATAGCTCCTTTACTTTGTAGTGTAAAGGGAATAGGCTTTTTCAAGTTTAAATCGAACTCTTTTCTAATAGTATGGTTATTTGTTGTTGCTGTTTGTGTACTCAGTTCAAAGGTACCTTTTAATTGTTTTAAATTACTTAGCTTGACATTCGCGTCCATTTCTCCTGAGACATAAGGTTTTTCATTGAGGATGTAAAGGAGTTTATTAATTTTGATGTTATTGAAGTAAGCATTGAGATTTTTTCCATTGTAATCAAAATTTGTTTTTCCTCCTAAACTTTCACTTGTTCCTGTTATGTTTATATCTTTATTTATTAATTCTAGTTGACCATTTATGTCAAGTTTACCATTAAGCTTTTTTTGGCTTAAAAATACAAGCTTAGAGAGTCTAGGTGCCGTAAATAGATAGTTGGCTAAAAGTTCTTTAGTATTAATATTATAAGTAATATGAGAAAGTTCTAATGTTAGTAAATCACTTTTGTATACTTTTTGATCAATGGTGCTTGGATGTAAAACTATTTTTACTTCTCCTTTATTGTCCAACTCTATTAAATTAGGGATCTCCATGTTAATATCTATTTTACCTGTAGTCGCATAAGTAGGTTGAGAAAGTAGTTGTAAGAGTGAAGGGACATCAGCATTATTAATATGCAGTTTTATCTTTTTGGGGACATCATTTTTAAAGTCGAAAGCGTAGTTAATAGACGACTTTACGATGTCACCTTTACCTTGAATCTTTAGGTTATTAAAAGCACCTACAACCGTACCGTTGATGTCAATTTTATTTTTAATATCATTGGTATTTAGGGTATAGTTAAGGTTAAGTTTTTGTGCAAAAAGTGATAAGTCACCTTCTGCATTGACTTTTATTATTTTGTTTACTCTTGCAGAAAATTCAAGATAGTTAAAATCAAGCTTTAGCTGTTCTATCTCAACAGAGATATTTTGTTGAAATTTATGTTCTAAATAGCTTGAAAGATAAGGTTTGAGTATCTCATTACCTTTGTCATGGAATATTAGAAAAGAGAGTGACAAAAGTAGTATAAGAACAAAAAATAATATTTTTTTCATAAGAAAGCCCCAGTGAAACGTTTCTTTATAATAGCCTATATGAAATTAAAACAAATAGTTCATTTCAAACCGTACGGCATTATAGCTTGGGTCTTTTTTAAAAGTACCATCTACATTGGCAACCTTATGATCTTCTGAAACAAAACCTGTACGCATTTTTATTAAGAGATTTGGATTTTCCTTAAAACGTTTAACAATGTCAACTGTAAAAATATTTAAATCAGCCGTTGTTCCTGGCTTATTATCATCAAAGTCTTGCATGGCATAACGAGACATAATACGTACCCCATCTATAAGACCTGCTTTTGATAAGTCGTAGTCAGCTCTAAACATCGTAGTTTTAGTGTTGGCAAACCAGTTCATACGAGACATGGCTCTGGTATATCCACTTGTTGGTTGTGCATGCCATGGGGCAATGATGTCTCCACCATCCTTAACGTCAGAATAGCCAATACGTATTGAACCTAGTCCATAAATAAAGTCAAGTCGTGAAGCAATAATAGAATTGTCCAAACTATTAGGATCATCATATCCTGTAGTATTGGTTTTTAAATTCGCACCTCCAATGGCTCCAGCACCGTTGTCAAATTGTTGCATATAGAGGAGAGCAGGTTTAATTTTTAATCCATTGTCTAATTCAAACTTATAACTGCCCTCTAAAACGAGAGAGGAGACCAGCTCGGGTACAGCCGTATATCCTACCTTAAGGGTGCTATTTTCAATGCTAGTATTAGTAGTTTCAAGTACAATGATATTGTCATCTATGCCTTTATCATTTAACTTTGAGTAGGTGAGTCCTTGGTGCATTGCACCATCATCATTTCCCGTCCACTTAGCATAAGGATTACTTGTGTCATCATTGTACGCTAAAACCCTATGAAAACTCTCATGGTCACGTAATTTCATTTTATTAATATAAGCCAATTGTATTTTTGTATTGGGAAGAGTTCTAATACGTAAGTTAGCACCTTCAAATGCAACAGGAATCATTTTTGTATCGTGTGATTTTAGCATATAACTTTCGAGTAAAAAGCGTCCAACTTTTAATTCGGCTCTATTTTTCTTATATGATAAATAGTTCTCTGTTAAAGCAATCATTCCATCACGATCTTTAGTTGCCACGGCATGACGGGAAAAAGTGTCTTTTCCATAACGGTAGTCTCCTAAGTCTTCTTCTTCTATATGGTTAGGATTTTGAGAGGTATAAAGACCTGTGGTAAATGAAAAGCCTTTATATCTTGCACTTTTATAAATTAAATTACCCCCTAATCCTACAGAGTAATGACTAGTATCATCTGGACCACCATCGAATATAAAAGTATTACTTCTAAGTCGTCCATATAACATTCCTTCTGAAAGGATTTTTGTAAAATCATCGACTTGGCTTGGTCGTTTTGTATAAGTAACGTTCATGTTACATTGAATTTTTTGTTTAGCAACAATTTTTTTTTCTTTTTGCTTTTCTTTTTTCTTTGCTTTAGTAGGTATTTCTATCTTTGCATAGGAAAAATTTACACCAGTGAATAAGAGTGTAAATGTGATTAAAAGTTTCATTGTTTTCCTATTTCCTTAAAAAATGTGATTAATGTTAAATTATATTATATTGTATCTTTTAGAGAGTTTTTAATTGTGTATTATTTGTAGACAAGTATATTATTTATCTAATTGTTGACTCTTGTAACAGTTCCTAAAGCCCACAATAACAATAATCAGTAGAGTTACATTAAAATTACTAAGGCTTGTTATAACTTAATCTATCTTCAAAGTTCGCTTCTGATATAATCAAAAAAATTTGCATAAAGGTAGATAATGCAGTCAAATTTTACAACATTAGATTGGATAATATTTTTTTCTTATTTCTTAGTACTCATATTAACGACGGTTGTATTAAGTCAAACAAGAGTTAAAACTTCAAGAGAGTATTTTACAGGTGGCAATGCCATGCCCATGTTTGCTGTTGCCATTTCTGTTTTAGCCACATCTCAGTCGGCTGCGACATTTTTGGGAGGACCAGAATCTTCTTATAAGGGAGATTTAACCTTTTTAGGTTTTTATGTTTCAGCTTTTTTAGCTGTTATTTTTGTGGCTAAAATATTAGTACCAAAGTTTTATGAAGTAAATGCCATTACCGTTTATGAATATTTAGAATATCGTTATGATGAGAGTTCTAAACGTTATGCAGGAATGATGTTTTTAGTAGGCAGACTTTTTGCCTCTGGTGCTAGGCTTTACATTGGTGCTTTAGCCATTTCTATGATTTTGTTTTCAGACATAGAAGTAACACACATGATAATTTCTATTAGTATCTTAATGCTAGGAGCGTTGGGTTATACCTATTTTGGTGGGGTAAAATCGGTCATATTTTCAGACATTCTTCAAGCCATTACCTATGTGGGTGCAGGGATTGCTGTTTTGGTTTATCTGTATTACAGTTTAGACAGCGATCTTTCAAGCATTATTTCTACTTTAAACGCTAACAATAAGTTAAATGTTATTAATTTTTCTTTTACGGGTACTTTTAATGTTTGGACACTTTTTGTGGGCTTCTTTTTATTAAACATTGCAGCTTATGGACTTGACCAAGACATGACACAAAGGGTTTTAACTTGTAAAAACAAAAAAGAGGGTGAACGCTCACTTATTTACTCACTTATTTTTACCATTCCTGTAGTGATGATGTTTTTAGCCATTGGTTTATTGTTATATCTTTTTTACAATCCTGAAATATCAGGTTTTAAAGGTGCTTGTATTGACCAAAATGTAGATGGACAAAGTGTCACTATTTTTATGCTTTATATTTTAAATGAAATGCCTGAGGGTTTAAGAGGCTTAGTCACCGTTGGTGCAGTTGCTGCAGCCCTTTCTTCAAGTAACTCGGTGCTTTCAGCCATGTCATCAGTTGCCATTGAAGATATTTACAGACCTTATGCTTCAAAAGAAAAGAGTGAAGCACACTTTTTGAAAGCCAGTCGTTTCATGGTAGTTATTTTTGCCCTATTACTTTCATTGATGGCACTACTCTCTTATTATTGGCAACAATACACACAGTTAGATCTATTGAGTTTTGCTCTAGGGGTTATGGCATTTGCGTATGCTCCTCTTTTAGGCGTGTATGGGGCAGCAATCTTTACTAAAAGAGGTTCAGCAGAGATGCTTCCTTATGCATTGCTTGGAGGTTTTTTAACCGTTTTAATAAGTCAACCCTATATCATAGGTAAACTTTTGGATTATAAAGTAGATTATTCTATAATGATGTTAGCAGGAACTTTAGTAGCCTTCTTAATGATGATGACAGGGAGTCAAAATGAACAACAATCAAATAGATAAGAAAATAGATAAAAAAATATACATTGTAAGTGGAGCAGGTCTTTCTGCTGAATCAGGTATTCGAACCTTTAGAGACACAGATGGTCTTTGGGAAGAATATACTATTGAAGAAGTATGTTCGGTTGGTGGTTTTGAAAAAGATCGTCAAAAGGTTTTAGACTTTTATGATGCAAGACGTGCTGACCTTGAACAAAAAGAGCCGAACCATGCCCATAAAAAATTGGCAGAACTTGCCAATGCTTATCCTAATAACATCGTCATGCTTACACAAAATGTTGATGATATGTTAGAAAGAGCAGGATGTAAGAATCTTATTCATTTACATGGAACATTGACTGACTTACGTTGTGAGGATTGTGGAAAAGTTTTTCCTATTGCTTATAAAACACAAGAAGGTGCAATTTGTCCTGCTTGTAATTCTACTAATATTCGTCACAATGTGGTCATGTTTGGAGAAGCTGCTCCTGAGTATCAACATCTCTCTAAACTTTATGCCCAAGCTGACATGGTTGTGGTTATTGGAACTTCGGGGCAAGTTATTGATACAGCTTACATGGCAAGACAGGTTAAAGAATCTATTTTAAACAATTTAGATGTCGATGAGTTTCATGATAAAGCATTCAAACATAAGTTTTATCTACCAGCTACTCAAGCTGTAGATGAGGTTTGTGCTTTAATTGAAAATTTTCTAGAAGCGTAAAAATTGAACTTAGGTTAAGCGTCGCCCCCATTTGAAGTAACGTTTGTATTCTTTAAGACGAGAAATAACAATTTTTCGATGAAATCTACTTGCATGAATAAATTTTCCGTTACCAAGATAGATGCCTACGTGGTTAATACGTTTTTGTTTTTTGGAATTAAAAAAGATGAGGTCACCTTTTTTGAGATTCTTTTTACTAATACGTTTACCAACCTTAGCTTGTTTCCAAGATCTTCTTGGAATGTTAATTCCTTTTTTTTCAAAAACTTCTTTGGTAAAACCAGAGCAGTCATAACCACGGTTACCATTTCCACCCCAAACATATTTTTGACCTAAGTGCTTTTTTGCTATTTCAGTAATGTAGGTATTTGGGTAGTTAAGTTTTTGAGCATTTGAAAAAATACTCATTAAAAGCAGACTCAATAATATTAAAAATTTCTTATTAAACAACACTAGTTCTCCTTAAAATAAAAAGTCAAGAATTATATCGTTTAAAACTTTATATAAGATTTTTTGATAATAAATATCAAAAAATTATAATTAATTGTAACTAAAATATAATTATTTATTTAACTTATAATTAAAATTAAGATATTAAACCAATGCGATATAATAGCCGTCCTTAACGCTAATTGTGTATAATGAGAAAAAATAGTTTGGATAAGAAATGACCTTAATTGAAAAAATAAAAAACAAAATTAGACTAACACAAGATGAGGGTGAAGCACTTTATGAGCTTGACTTATTTACACTTGGTGAACTCGCTGATAATATTCGTCAAGAAAAATATGGTAAGAAGTCTTACTTTAATATAAATCGTCACATTAACCCCACCAATGTATGTGCCGATGTATGTAAGTTTTGTGCTTACTCTGCCACTAGAAAAAACCCAAACCAGTACACCATGACACATGATCAAATTTTGGAGATTGTGGATAAGTCTGTATCTATTGGGGCAAAAGAGATGCACTTAGTTTCTGCCCACAATCCAAAAGATGGCGTAGAGTGGTACATGGGTGCTTTTAGAAAAATAAAAGAAAAATATCCACACCTACACATCAAAGCCATGACAGCAGCAGAAATAGACTTTTTAACCCGTGAATATGGCATCTCTTACGATGAAGTACTAGACCTCATGATAGAAAATGGAGTAGACTCTATGCCTGGTGGTGGAGCAGAAATATTTGATGAGAAAGTACGTGAATATTTATGTAAGGGAAAAGTAACTTCTGCACAGTGGTTAGACATTCACGAAAGATGGCATAACAAAGGACGAGAAAGTAATGCGACCATGCTTTTTGGTCACGTAGAAACCAGAGCCCACCGAATTGACCATATGTTAAGATTACGAGAGGTACAAGACCGAACCAATGGTTTTAATGCTTTTATCCCTTTAGTGTATCAGCGTGAAAATAACTACATGAAAAATTGTGACTTTCCTTCAGGTCAAGAAATTTTAAAAACCTATGCCATTGCAAGAATAATGTTAGACAATATTCCTCACATCAAAGCATATTGGGTAACAGCTTCTATTAACCTAGCACTCATCGCCCAAGAATTTGGTTGTGATGATTTAGACGGAACCATTGAAAAAGAGTCGATTCAGTCAGCAGCTGGTGCAAAAAGCTCTAAGGGTATGAACTTGGAAGAGTTTATAGAACTCATTAAAAGTTCTGGTTTCACGCCTGTTGAGAGAGATTCTCTTTACAATGAGTTGGAAGTACATGCGTAAGTGAATATAAAGTACAAATAATTTGACAAATAACAGCGAATAGCCTATAATATGTACAGAATAAAGAACATAATAGGAGCCTAAAATGCAAGTACTTAGTTTAACTGAAGCCAGAAATAACATAAAAGCAATGTTTGATTCTGTCTATTTGGATAATGAAGAAGTTGTTATTCACAGAAAAGGTAAAGAGAGTGTGGTTGTTATTTCATTGGATGACTATAATACATTAAGGGAGACGAATTATCTTTTACGGTCTCCTGTCAATCGTCAAAATCTTTTAGATTCTTTAGCTGAATTAAGAGCTGGAAAAGGAATCGAACGAGATCTTTTAGAATGAAATTAATTTGGAGTGAAAAGTCTTGGGATGAATATCTTTCTTGGCAATTTACAGACAAAAAAGTTTTAAAAAAAATAAATGCTTTACTTAAAGATATTAAAAGAGAACCTTTTGAGGGTATAGGAAAACCTGAACCCTTAAAATATGAACTTGCTGGATGTTGGTCACGAAGAATTACGGATGAACATCGCTTAGTATACATGGTTGATGATACTGCCATTAGTATAGTTTCTTGTAAGTATCATTATTAAGGAAAAAAATGAAATTAACATTCATAGGTAACGGAAACATGGCAAAGGCACTCATTGAGGGATTAGTAAGTTCTTATGAGATAGAAGTATTTGGTCGAAATGAAGCATCATTAGAATCTTTAAAAAAGCGTATTCCTCAAATTACGACTAAAGTTTTGGGTGAGCTAGAGGATATGACAGACAAGAACATAGTTTTGTGTGTGAAACCATACTCTTTACCTGAATTAGCTCCAAAACTAAGGGGTGAAGCCAATGCTCTTTATTCGGTGTTAGCAGGAACTTCCATCGAGAGTTTAGCAACACAGATAAAAGCTAAAAAGTACATCCGAACCATGCCAAACTTGGGGGCAAGTCATTTAAAGTCTATGACAACCATTACAGGGGATGAGCGTTTAAAAGAACAAGCCATTGATATCTTTAATCAGATTGGTAGAAGTTTATGGTTGAGTTCTGAAAATGAATTGGACATTGCTACAGGTGTTGCAGGATCTGGACCAGCTTATTTGGCACTCATAGCAGAAGCCATGGCAGATGGTGCTGTGCAACAAGGTTTAAAACGAGCCGATGCACAAACTTTAGTGACAGGTCTTTTTGAAGGTTTTGGACCTTTACTGGCTAATGATAATCCAGCAGACATTAAAGATGGGGTGATGAGTCCTGGAGGAACAACAGCAGCTGGTTATGCAGCTATGGAGCGTGGGTCTGTTAGAAATGCTATGATGGAAGCCATTGCAGATGCTTATGCTAAAGCCAAAGAGTTAAAAGCGAAGAATTAGTCTATGAAAAAAATTTATTATGCTTATGACGAGTTTCGAGAAGATTTAAAAATACTTACACAAAAGATAAATCAGACATTTGACACGCTTATTCCCATTTCACGTGGTGGGCTAAGTATGGGACAGATGTTGGGTGAATATTATGACATTCGTGAAGTGTATGCTATTAATACCATTGGTTATAATGATAGAGAAAAACTAGATGAGGTTAGGGTGTTTCATATTCCTGATTTAAAAGAAGCGAAACAGGTACTCATTGTCGATGACATTGTAGATTCTGGTGATACTTTAGTTGAAGTTCTAAAAGTATTAACAACAAAATACCCTAAAGTGACTTTTTTTACGGCTTCCATTTTTTATAAACCAACAGCGACCATAGAACCTACCTGGTGGGTTAAAGAAGCAAAAGGTTGGATAGAGTTCTTTTGGTCGGAGGATTTAAAAGAGACTAATTAGAAACTATAAACTCACTTTCTCTAAATATTCTCGAAATACTTTTGCTCCATCTTTAGAACTGGTTATCACGGAACTTATCTCTTTGAATGAAATTTCTAATTTGGATTGTTCTACACTTTTCATGGACTTTATTTTGTCAATATTCACAATATAGGATCGATGCACTCTAAAAAAATTAGGGGTGTCTAAAAGTAAGTCAAGTTCACCGATTTTTTTACGAACATAAACATCAGCTTCTTTGATTTTTACAATTACTTCATCTAAATCAGCTTTGATGTAATAGATGTCATCACTGTCTATAATGTAGAGTCGGTTTCCACTTTTTCCCATGATTTTTTTGTTTAATATCGTACTTGGTTTAGTCATACCTTGTACTTTATCTAAAGTTTTTTCGATGTCTTCTAAACTCAATGGCTTCAACAAATAAGCAACCCCACCACTTTGAAAAGCATCTAAGGCATATTCACTGTAAGCCGTTTGAAAAACAATAAAAGTTTGAGGGCTAATCTCCATAATATGATTTGCCAATTCTAGCCCTGAGAGTTGTGGCATGGAAATGTCTAAAAAGACGATATCAAAATTGTTTTTTGCTACTTCTTTCATAGCATCAATAGGATTATTACAAGCTGTTATCTCTTTGATACCTGCTTCTGTAAGTAGCCGTTTTAGCCTACTTAGTGCAAGTGTTTCATCGTCGACTATTAGAATGTTCATGTTATTCTCCTAAGTGTATTTTAAATTCTGTAAGCTCTTTTTCATTGGCATACTCTAAGTGTCCTACTTCTAAAAGTTTGAGTCGATCTTGTAGGTTACTAAGTCCCGTTCCATAGACTATTTTGGGGCTTATTTTACCATTATTACTAACAACAATCGTATTATTAGAAGCATTAATGTCAATTTTTAATGCTTTTTGCTCATAACCATGCTTGATGGCATTTTCAACCAAGAGTTGAATGGAAAATTTTGGAACAAGTTTTTCTTTTAATGCCTCTTCTAACTCTATTTTTAATTCAATTTTGTTGTCAAAACGAATGTTTTCAATTTGCACATAAGTACTTACCATCTCTAACTCTAAAGAAAGAGGAATGAGACTTTCTTTGTTAATGGCATTACGTAAAAAGTTAGAAAGGTTTAAAATGGCACTTTCTGCTTTCTTTTGATCAAGATAGACCAACTCACTCATGGAGTTTAAGGCATTAAATAAAAAATGTGGATTAAGCTCATTTTCCAATGCCTTTAAACGACTTTGGACGGTCTGGTTCTTAACTACTTCATGTTTGTATTTCATGGAGATAAACTGGTGTAAAATAAGCCCAATCAAAAAGGTTAAAAATCCCAAAGTAATTCCCATTCCCAACCACCAAGGAGTGATTAGATTAGTAATGGGTAATGCAAACCAATTCCCTATCATGTAGCTTAATAAAAAGCCTAACATTCCTGAAGAAAAAGAGAATAAAAAACTAATGAAATACCAAAAATTAGGATTGATTCTAGGTAAAATATAGTTGTTAGAAATGGTAATAAGCAGTGAAGCAAAAAGAGCTATCATCACCGAAGTTCCTACTGAAAAAATAAGGGTTGAAAGTGTTTGTAAAAATGGGTTTAAAAAGTAAAAGACCAAGGCAATAAAAAACCCAAACAGGGCTCCAATCAAAAGAATGTATAACCAATCATTACGGCTTATTTTGAGTTCTATTTTATCCATATTTTCTCTTTGTATTTTTATTAGAAGAAATTATAGGATATTTTTGGTTTTTTTCGTAGAGCTTTAGTGTTGATTAGTGATGTTTTTTGATGACTTTCTTTAGCTAAAGTTAAAGTATATTATACATTAGGTTCTTTGTTAATTCAATAATGAAGCAAATTTTTTAAAGGTTTTATTTATATTTTCTAGCTACTATATAAATGTAATAAATAATAATGATAAGGAAATAAAAAATGAATAGAAGAAATGTATTAAAAATGGCAGGTATCACGCTTGTAACAACTGCTGTAAGTGTACAGGCTAAAGAAGAACCTGTAGCAGAGATGATCATGAATCGTATGAAAATGAAAGTACAAGATCCTGCAAAACCAACAGATCATGAGTTGAAACATTTACCTCAAATTACGATTAAAGAAAAAGATGCCAAAGGATATACAGTGGTTGAAATTTTACTTGGTCAAAAAGGTATTATTCATCCAAGTACCCCTAATCACTGGATAGATTTTATTGAACTGTATGCTGATGATAAATTAGTAGGGAAAAATGTTCTTGAAGCCGATATTTCAAGTGGTGCTACACTATTTTCTGTAAAACTTGACGGTGTAAAAACACTCACCTCTCATGCAGGTTGTAATCTTCATGGTATTTGGACAGCTTCAGTTAAAGTCTAAGCCTTATGTAAAAACAAGCCTTTTATTAGGTCTTGTTTTCTACTTTTGTTTTTTGACTAAATAAGGTACCTTTGTTATGCTTGTCTTCCATAAGAAATTCTCTTGCTGTAGTTAGGTCATAACCACTACATAAAAACATTTCCATATTTTGAGACATAATGTACTCAGCAGCTTTTAGTTTGGTAACAATTCCACCAGAGGCAAACCTACTATTGGGTGTAAACTTTTGACTCAGTTCTTCCTCCGTAATTTTATTGACTATTTTTCTAATTTTTGCTTTTGGGTTGTTCTTTGGATTTGAATCATATAAGCCCTCTATGTCACTTAAGATAATAAGCGTATCAGAATTTGTATAGTGTGCAACATGGGCAGATAGTTGATCATTGTCTCCAAAAAGTTGTTCTGGTGTGGTTGAGATATCATTTTCATTGACAATGGGTAATATACCATTTTCCAAAGTTTTCTCTATAATTTGTTGAAAAATTTTTGTATGCGTTCGTGAATCAAGATCTTCTTCAGTTAAGAGTATTTGAGAGGTGTCTATGCTATAGATATCAAATTTATTTTTATAGCCACTCATTAAAATGGGTTGACCAACGGCTGCCAAAACTTTTTTACTAATATGCTTGTCTCTGTCTAATTTTAGAGCTGTGTAACCAGCTGCAACAGCACCAGAACTCACTAAAATTACTTCATATTTTTGTCTGGCTTGGGCAATAAGTGATAGCAAATTAAGCATTCTTTCTTTTGCTATTGTATTAAGTTCGGTTAAGACAGAACTTCCTACTTTTATAACTATTCTTTTCATTTTATATTTCCTTTTAACATAATTTGAAATAAACAAACTAATTTTTATATTATTTTTTTATATGAGTAGAGGGTTATAACATATTTTTATAAAATATATAGATGGCTATTCTATTCTAGAATAATTAAACTCCTCATTTAAAACCTCAACACCCAAAGCTACCCCTGCCCAACCTTGTCCTGCAAAAACAGTATCTCCCACATTATAAAGCCCCTTAAATGGTGTTGTACAGGAAGGAATATTAAAAATGTTTTTTAATTTTAATGCTTCTCCTCCACAGTTTTCTCGACCAATGTAACGTTTAAAGGTATTGGAGGTGGCTGAAAAAGCTTGACTGATTTCTTCTTTTTTTATTTCTTTAAAGTAATCTAAAAAGGCTTGGGTTAAATAGTTTTGAAGTTCCTCTTTTTTAGCTTTATACTCTGCTGTAGAAAGGTCTTTCCACTCACTCACTTTGGTATGGGTTGAGAGTGTGACAGAATAACCGTTTTGGGTCAGTTTTGTATCGTTTATATCTGAAAAAGAGACAAAAAATGCGTTTGATATGGAGTGAGGAATAAGATCTTTTAAAACAACTTGATAATGGTGTAAAAAATTTACGGGACTATTTATACGTAAGTAGAGAACAAAAGCACTTTGATTGCTAAATGAAAATTTATTATAATAAGATTTAATGGCTTTATCTTCAAAGAGCTTAGCAGAGTCATAGATGCTACTGTTTAAGACAATATTTTTGGCATAGTAAGTATTTTTAGTTGATTTAATTTCATATAAGCCATTCTTCCAACTAATCAATACAATGGGTTGGGCTCTTTTAACGTTGACTTCTTTTAAAAGATTTTCAATCAACTCACCCATGCCTCCTTGTACATAATAGGTTGCATGAAAGGTATAGGAGAGTCCTAACGCCATGGTTAAAAGCGACAGTTCCTTGGAATTTGTTTGTAAGGTTATGAGCAGTTGGGCATCAATAAAATTTTGATATTCAGGACTAATGTCACCTAAAGTGTTGCTAATAAAATCAGGAGCAGTGGTAAAAAGGTCAAATTTAAAATGCCTAAGAAGTTCAGCCACACTTTGTACGCTTTTAAGTGCGCCTTTGAAAGAGTGTTTGGCGTAGTAGAGTTTTTTAAGCTTCCAAAATTTTTCATCAATTTCTTTGAGGGTTCGCCAAAACTTTTCATTGTGTTGGTTAGGGTAAGCAACATTCATTTGCGTTAAAAAAGCATCAAAATCTTGAAGTCGATCGACCTGTTTTTCTCCTTGTACAATGCGTACACCATGAGATGTTTTTGTCAGTTTTGGAACATATCCAACCTCATCAAACATTTTTTTGATAATATGCCCTTCTTCATAACCCATAAAAGTAGTCGCCCCTGCATTATAATAACCTCCAAAACGCTTAAATGTTGAAGCACAGCCTCCTAAATTTGGTTCTTTTTCAAAGACTATGAGCTTGTGTTTCTTTTGGTTAAGTGCTGAAAAAAGTGTGCCACCAATACCCGAACCAATGACAGCCACATCATAAATTTCCATTTTTATTCCTTATATTTAACCATAGTATATAGGAATATGATGTTTTTTAGTAGAGGATTTTTGTTGATTAGGCTTATAAAGTATGACTTTAAATTTAAATTTATGACCATTAAAGAGTTGTTCAAACATTTATTTTTTTATTTGGGAACAAATCAATTTATTTTTAATCTCATTTTATATAAACTGATATTTACTTCAAAATAGAAAGGCTAAAAATGAAAATTTTTTTACTTACATTGGCAATGATTTTACCTCTTACTCTTACGGCAGAAACTCCTAAAGAACAAAAAGTTGTGTTTGACTGCTCCTCCAATAATTTTAATTTCGTAAGCACACGTTTCTGGTTGATTGAACAGAGTGCATTGGAATACAAAGAGACAAAAACACCTTATAAAATTGTGCTAACCATTCATTCGGGTTGTACAGATGTTGTCTCACAAGAACGTGCTAAAGAAGATAAGGTTTTACAAAAAATTCAAGCTCAAATGAAAGCACTATCCAAAGAACATGCTGTGTCCATAGAAGCTTGTCAAATTGCTTTAGATCATAAGAAGATTACTCAAAAAGATCTTTTGCCTTTTGTTTCATCGGTTCGTAATTCCATTACACGAGTGATTGCTTTACAAAATGATGGCTATGCCTTTATTCCTTTTAAGTAAGTATCTTTCTTAAAATCATGGCTTTGATTTAGCTTGTTTAAAAGCTTCAATGGCTCTAAGTCTAGACATTTTAATTGAAACGATTTGACTAGGATAATTAATAAATAAATTAGATTGAACACCATTCTCTTTATGAAAGAGTTTGGGATCGAGTTGACTTAATTCAGTTAAAACAGACTTAATAAAAATACCTTCTTTATCAAATTTTTCACTTTGTAAATAAGGATTGAAAATTCTAAAATAGGGTACAGAGTCACTTCCTGTGCTACTTGCCCATTGCCATGAAGCGATGTTGGAAGAGGCTTCATAGTCGAGTAGTTTTTTTGCAAAATATGCCTCGCCCCATCGCCAATCGATCAAAAGATTTTTTGTGAGATAGGAAGAGACCACCATGCGTAAACGATTGTGCATCAGTCCTGTTTGGTTTAAGTGTCTCATACCTGCGTCGACAATGGGTACGCCTGTTTCTCCTTGACACCATTTTTTAAAATCTTCTTGATTATTTAGAAATTTTATTTTAAGAGGCTTTTGATTTTCAAATTGGCTGTGAGGAAAATGATAGAGCAAATAGTTGTAAAACTCCCTAAAAAAAAGTTGGCGAATAACAGCTTCACTTGCTTGGTAGGGTCGGAGTGCATTAAAAAATTGTTTAGCAGAGAGTAAGCCAAAACGTAAATGTACAGAAAGTTTAGTACTGGCATCTAAGGAAAAAAAATCTCGCTCTTTTTGATAGGCTGTGAGTTTAGAAGTAAATTTTTCTAAGAGTACTTCTGCCTTTTGTTCTAAAAATTCAGGAAGTATTTGTTTTTTTAAGCCCATTGCTTCAAGACTGGGAACATGCTCATAATTAAAGTCATGTAGCTGTAAATTATTAGCAGGGCTTAAGGTTTTTATTTTATGAGACTCCCACAAATAAAAGAGGCTGTTGTAAAAAGGGGTAAAAACTTTATAAGGAAGATGACTTTTATTAAGATGCTCTTGGGGGTCAATTAAAAAAGCATCATTAAAACGTTTTAGAGGGATGATTTTTTCAATGTTTTTGTCACGAACTTTAGCATAGTTATCATGGTCTATGCTACATAGAATTTCATCAAACTTTTCTTTTAGTCTCTGGAAAACTGCTTCTGGCTTGTCATAAAATATGGCTAAATTAAGACCTATTTTTTGCAATTCTTTTTTAAGATTTAATACCGATTGATAAATAAAAGTAACGCGTTTGTCCTTAGCATCTAGTTTTTCTAAAATGTTTTGATCAAAAATAAATAAGGGAAAAACTTCACCTTGGGCATGGGCTAAAATGGCATTATCTTCAATGCGTAAGTCACGCCTAAACCAAAGTATTTGTTTCATTATTTATAAGCTTTAACATTAGAACGCAGTGCCAATTTTGGAGGGTAAGGGTTTAAAAATTTTTGTTTTTTGAGGTATTGCATGTCAAAGCGTTTCACGTATAGGTTTAAGAGTTTGATTACGGCAATAAGAGGAATGGTCTCTTCTTTAAATTCTTCAATGGCTGTTAAAAGATGCTCTTTTTCTTCTGTATTAATAATCTTTTTAAAATATCCATAAATATGATACAAAACATTGGAAGTTTTAGAAATGTTTCCTCTTAAAGCAATGGTTTCTAAAAAAATTTTACGGTACTCTTGAAGAAGTAATGAAATCTCTTTATTGTTTCTATTGGCAACAATGTTCCCTAAGAGTTTATATGCAACAGCTGATTTAGCATACACAAGATATTTATAGGAAGTATGGAAAGCCACGAGGTCTTTCATTTTAGGCTTACTTCGCATGAAGTTATGAAAGTCTTCATAGGCAAAAACTTGCATTAGAAAGTTTTCACGTAACCAAGCATCGCCTAAACGTGACTCTTCTTCAATGGGTAAATAAGGGTAATGCTTTCGTAAGGCATCGGTAAAAAGACCTGTTCCTTTTTTTTCAAACATGGACTTTCCGTCTTGGTAGACACGAACACGTTCCATTCCACAAGTGGGTGACTTGGACTTTAAAATGAACCCACAAAGTTCTTGCTTGTAGGCATCATCTGCCATGGTGACACAACTTTG
>CACVAZ010000065.1:17293-31986 GCA_902727995.1 uncultured Sulfurovum sp. | reverse complement strand
AACCGAATGGGAAGTCCTGAAGATTTAGCAGGAGCTGCTTATTTCTTATGTACAGATGAAGCATCATGGGTAACAGGTCAAACACTTGTTGTTGATGGTGGAACCACTTTTAGATAGGATCTTCCCCTTGCCTAAAGTGTTGTCCCCGACAACACCCTGTTATATACATTCTTAATTATATGACAATTTAAATTTCATTTGACGGTGTTGTCGGGGACAACACCCTAATAGGAATTATCTCATGCAAAACAACAAAATCGTAAATATTCCCAATATTTTAGCCTTTATTCGCCTACTTTTAGCCCCTGTCATGTTCATGCTTTTAGTCAACCAAGATGCCGTTATCTTTCAGGGAATTCACCCCTCATGGATCAACTATGCTGCTGCTTTTATCTTTGTGGTTGCTTCTGCTACTGACTTTTTTGATGGTTACATTGCTAGAACCTTTAATCAGATAACTACCATGGGTAAAATTTTAGATCCCTTAGCTGATAAGATGCTCACACTGGCTGGTTTCCTAGGACTTATGATGTTAGATGTTGCTTCACCTTGGGCTATTTTTCTTATTATTACCCGTGAACTCTTTATTACAGGACTTCGTGTTTCTGCTGTGGCTGAGGGTATTGACATTGCAGCTTCTTGGATGGGTAAAGTGAAAACAGTTGTCCAAATGATTGCCATTGGGTTCTTGCTTATGGGTTGGATGGGAGGAGAAATTCTTTTATGGATTGCTGTTACTCTTACACTTTACTCTGGATATGAGTATGTAAGAGATTTTTTTAAGAATGTGAAGATGTAATTTCAGTTAACGCTCAATGAGCGTAGCCGAAATAAAAATGCTAGTCGTAAATACGTGTTACGTACTCAGCATAAACCTCTCTAGCAGAATTTAAAGCTTGTACCGATTGAAAATTTAACTTTCTCTCTTTTGTAATCGCTGTTTCAAGTAAATTCTCTGTAGCTCTCATGATTTTTTCTGTCTCTCTCATTACTTTTTTAGAGCTTAGATGATACTCTTTCTCTTCTTCAAATACACCCTCAACATGTAGAATTCTTTTTAAAATATAAATCTGTTCATTTAAAATCATTTCAAGGTTTTCAACCTCAACAGTTGCTTCTCTTAAATGTGCATCTACTTTCTTCATCTCTAATTGAGATGCTTCTTGTGTCACGCAATACTCATTGGATTTTTGAAAAGTTTCTTTTGCAATATTCAAGTTTTTTGTACCTCTCATATTGATGCGTAATGCATAAACTAACCAAGCCATCAGAAGTGCAGAAAAGCCCAAAATTAAAGCACCAAGAACAATATTAGCATTTGCTGACATCATCCCTCCACTAATCCATGTTAAAATAGGTTCAACATGAGAAGTAGCTGTTTCAGCATTCATCATACTACTTGAATCAATATTTAACTTCAACATTGCTAAGTAAACCCATGCACTAACTGTTGCAAGTGCCACTAAAATAGCTAAAATAAGCCCTGTAAACTTACCTGAATTTAATGTTTGTACCGAAAAATTTTCTTCATCACTTACATCAACTGAAAGTTCAAAGGCTTCTGCTTCTTCAAAAGTCACATATTCAAACCCCACTTTTTCTAATAAACCATCAGCACTTTTGAGTGTTACATTTTTAAAATGTTGCTTTGCAGTATCAAACTTTTCGGCTGCGTCTGTAATATCAACTTGACATTCAGCAAGTTCTGAATCTACTTTTGCAACAATTTTTTGGGATGCCTCGATTAAAGCTTCTGATTCATCCAAGTTATTCTTCTTATTTACACTTACTGCTTCTATTGTAGGTACAATCTCATCATGATTATCATCCATTTTTGACCCTTTTTTAATTTTTTAAAAACTTACAATAATTCTAACATAAATTGATTATTTTTCATCTAAAAATTTGGTATAATCCAATTCAATAATTTCTTAGTAATATCGGAGTCTCATGGGTATGTTAATCGCCTTATTAGTTTTTTCTTTTTTAATATTTTTTCACGAATTGGGGCATTTCTTAGCTGCACGTTTTTTTGGAGTACATGTTGAGGTTTTTAGTATAGGATTTGGTAAACGAATACTTACTAAAAAGTTTGGTGCTACAGAATGGAGTATTTCACTGATTCCCCTTGGTGGCTACGTAAGAATGAAAGGTCAAGATGATTCTGATCCGTCACTAAAATCTTATGATGAAGATTCATATAATGCGAAAACACCGTTTCAACGTATTATCATTTCATTGGCTGGCCCATTTGCTAATTTTCTACTGGCTTTTTTACTTTACTTAAGCATGACATTTATAGGGTTACCTAAAATACTAACAACCCTTGCTGATGTTAATACAACTCATCCAGCATATAAAGCTGGAATACGTACAGGGGATACCATTACAAGTATTAATGGTACACCAACTATTTATTGGGAAGATGTCAGTCAAAATATTCATCAAGAAGCTAAATTATTAAATGTGACTGTTTTAAGAGAGGGTCAATACATAGATTTAAAAATCATGCCCATAGAATATAAAACAAAAAATCGTTTTGGAGAGATTAAAACTCGATATATCATTGGCGTTTCTGCTGATCAAAAAGTTACCCAAACCATACACTATACTTTAGAGAATGGCTTAGATTATGCTTATAATAAAACCATTGATTCATCCATGTATATTTTTAATAGTTTAAAAAAACTTGTTATGGGTGAAATTCCCCTAGAAAATCTAGGTGGTCCCGTAGGAATCTTAAATGTAACTTCTCAAGTTTCTCAAATGGGCATTGTTTTTCTTTTAGCCTTTGCAGCACTCATTTCTGTAAACTTAGGAGTTATAAACCTTTTACCCATACCAGCACTTGATGGGGGTCATGTAATGTTTCATACTTATGAACTTATTAGCAAAAAACCTGCCAATGAAGACATTATGTTTAAATTAACACTGTTAGGTTGGTCTATACTTTTAAGTTTAATGCTTTTAGGTTTATACAATGATATTAATCGATTATTAGAATAGGATAAAAAATGAAAGAAAAATTACGAAAAAATTTAGATCAAGTTATTTGGAACATTGAACAAGCAAGAATTACCATCTCAGAACACAATATCGTCCAAATAGTAGCCGTAGGAAAGTATTCCGATGAAGAAAACATAAAGACACTGTATGAACTTGGACAACGTGCTTTTGGTGAAAATCAAGTGCAACAACTCTCCACCCGTATGCAAAACCTAGAAGAGCTTCCTTTACAGTGGCATATGATGGGTCATTTACAGTCCAATAAAATTAATAAACTTATTGAATTTAAACCCAGTCTTTTTCAATCATTGAATTCTTTAGACCTTGCAATGAAGCTCAATAAAAAGCTTTTAGAAAAAAATAAAAAAATGAATTGTTTACTCCAAGTTAATACTGCAAATGAAGCAAATAAGTCAGGAGTTAGTTCCCAAGAAGCTTTTGATTTATATCAGCAAATTCAAGAAACATGCCCACAACTTAAACTCAAAGGGCTAATGAGCATTGGTGCACATGTTAACGAAGAAAAAATTATTCAACAGAGTTTTGAGCAAACACATAAAATTTATGATGCACTCAAAAAAGATGGAGCAACCATTTGTTCTATGGGCATGAGTAACGACTATGAACTGGCTATCAAATGTGGTTCAAACCTCGTGCGTATCGGTTCTAAAATATTTACATAAACTATTACACAAAAAACAAAGGTTAAAAACGATGAGACAACTTGTACATTACTATTATCATCAGGAAAGATTAGTAACGTGGATTAAAGAAAAAAAAATTATATCTAGTACTCGACTACTAGTAGAGATTAACTTTCCTGACTCAGACCAAGAGAAGCTACAAAAGCTTCTTAATTTACTTTCCAAGTTATTACCTGAAGCTACTATTTTAGGGATGCAAAGCTTTACCTCTTTTGTTAACCATAGAGTTACGGATATAAACCCTCAGCCAGTCATTTCTATTATGGAGTTTCAAAGTACTAAACTTTCTACAGAAATTATTGATTTAAACCGAACTTATGATCATACTCCTATTGAATTAACAAAAATAGAAAAACATCTCCAAGCCGATACAAAAGCTGTTCAAATTTTATCTTCTTATAATGAGATAGGAACCTCTAGTCTTATTAACCAAATTGGACAAAAGTTTAATCAACTCAAAGTTTTTGGTGGAGGAGCAAGTTCCAAAAAGCAAAATGAAAATAAATCCTTTATTTTTCACAATAAAATTATTTATAACAAAGCACTTATTCTTATTTTTATGCATGGGGAGAACCTCAATGTAGAACTTTTTCAAGCCTTTGACTGGAAACCCATATCAAAAAAGAAAGTGATTACAAAAATCAAAGGCAATGCTATTTTAACCCTTGATGATAGTTCAGCATTAGATATTTATAAAAAATATTTTCCTAATATTGAAGATGACACTTCAGTCTCATTGCAAGTACCCCTTTACACCACAAAAAACAATATCTCTTCGACGGCACATATTTTAAACATAAACTTTAAAAATGAAAGCCTTGAAATGGCACAAGCACTTCAAGAGGGTGATATTGTCCAACTCTCCATTGGTAACTATAATGCCATGATGAACCGTATACAAGAAATTCATAATTTCCTTACCAATACACCAGCACAAGCTTTATGGATTGGAACATGTGTTTCTTATGAATATGGATTTAGAATTCCAATTATTCACTATATTTCCAACATAAAAAAAACCGATCAAATCTTTGGATACAGTACCTCAAAAGAGTATTTTAATACAGAGAACCAACCCAATACCTACCACAATCATACTTTCATAATGGCTGCTATCACTGAATCAAATTCAGAATACATTCAACTTTCAAAATCAACCAGTACGAACATTGGACCATTTGAACGAGCCAATAAAAACCTTTATTCTATCATGCACAAAACAGCCAATGAGCTGAACCAATTAACAGAAAATCTAGAAAATATTGTTGAACAAAGAACCAAAGAGCTGGAAATTTTAAATGAAGGTCTTCAAGTCAAAATTAAAGATGCTGTTCGTAAAGAAAAACGTCAAAATGCCATTATGAACCAACAATCACGTTTGGCATCAATGGGTGAAATTCTTGAAAATATTGCCCACCAATGGAGACAACCACTCAACACCGTTTCATGGATTATGAATGATACCCTCATCAAAGCACAAATGGGTCGAAGTGATGAAGTCAATTTAGAAGAACTTGCAAAAAGAGTTAACAATTCAGTTCAATTCTTATCTGACACGATTGAAAACTTTAGACGTTTTTTAGATCACTCAGATATGGCACAAACCTTTAACATTAAAAAAACCATTGAAGCAACTATTCTATTAATTAAAGAAACACTTATTAAATCAGATATTAGTATTGAACTACACTGTCTAGATGGCATTAAATATAAAGGCTATGAAAATGACTTTAAACAAATCATTATGAACCTTATTAACAATGCTAGAGATGCTATGGAGGAACGTAAGATTGAAAATGGTCATATTTCTATTCGTGTCTATCATGAAAAAGATGAACTTCTTATTGCTATACAAGACAATGCAGGAGGAATTCCAAAACCAATTCTTAAAAATATTTTTGAACCTTATTTCACAACTAAACATAAGTCAAAAGGAACAGGTCTTGGACTGTATATGTCAAAAAACCTTATTGAAAAAGTAAAAGGTAACATAGAAGCAATTAGTATTCTTAACAAAAAAACTACTTTTCTTATCACTCTCCCCGATGAAGGAGCCATCCCTACAGCAGTTCCTAAGTTAACTAATTAGCACATCTTCTTTTTCTTACGGTACATAAGCGATCGTAGGAATACCCATTCCCTCAGGTAGTCCACACATTAAATTTGCAGCGACTAAAGCTTGTGAGGATGCCCCACGAAGTAAATTGTCAATGGCAGAATTTACGAACAATGCATTGCCATTTTTAGCAGCAAAAATATCACAAAAATGCGTTCCTGCTGTACTTTTAATATCTACAGGTTTTTCACGAATACGAATAAACATATCTTTCTCATAATGCTTTTTAAGTACTTCAAGTGGGTCAATATCTTCTTTTAGCGTTGCATAAACAGAAACTAATTCACCACGAGTAGCAGGAATTAAGTGAGGCACAAAATGAACATTCATCTTTTTACCATGCACTTTTTCTATTTTTTCTGCAATTTCAGGAGCATGACGATGCTTTAAAGGGTTATAAGCAAAAATATTATCATTAACGGTCACAAAGTGCGTACTCTCACTTAGCTTTTTACCAGCTCCTGAAACACCTGACTTTGCATCTACAAACAAAGGAGCATGCTCATCAAGGTAAGGAATAAAAGGTAAAATCCCTAATAAAGTAGCTGTTGGATAACACCCAGGTCCAGCTACCAATCGAGCTTTTTTTAAATCTTCACGATAATACTCAATAAGCGCATAAACAGATTCATCTAAATGTTCTTTGTCCTCATGCTCACAATAATGCTCTTCATAAGTCTCTAAGTCCAGTCTATAGTCGGCTGATAAATCAACAACTTTAACACCTTTGTCTATTAACTCTTTAGCAAAACTCATTGAAGCTTTATGAGGAAGTGCTAAAAAAACCAGTTCACAATGCTCTGTTACAGCTTCAATCGACGCTTTTTCTACAGGATAAGTCATCACATCAACTAAAGAAGGATGTAAGGCTTCAATAAGCGTATCACCTGTCGTTGTTGCTAAGTATTTTAAAACAAATTCCGGATGCGTTACTAACATTTTAATAAGTTCAAGCCCTGTATAGCCACTAGCTCCCACTACACCTACTCTTGTCATTACAGCTCCATTGCCTCAATTGATTCAATATCAAAAGTTTTTTTACCAGCTGGTAATTGAATACTCACCTCATCACCCTCTTCTTTTCCAAGTAAAGCACGTGCCATAGGAGAACCTGTTGAAATCCACCCTTTAGAAATATCTGATTCTTGTGCACCCACAATCGTGTAAGTTATTTCACTATCATCTTCTTGATCAATAAGTTCAACCTTAGAACCAAACGAAACACGTTGATGTGCCAAAGAGGCAGGATTTATAACCTGAGCTCTTCCTACTAAATCGGTCAAATCTAAAATACGTGCTTCCATTAGCCCTTGTTTGTCTTTAGCTGCATGATACTCAGCATTTTCTTTTAAATCACCTAGTTCTCTTGCCACATCAATGATGTGTGCAATTTCTCCACGTTCTACCGTTTTTAGGTGTTCTAATTCTTTAGATAATTTATCAAATGTTATTTTTAACATTGGTTCTTTTTGCACGGTGTTTCCCTTGATTATTTCTTTAAGTTATTATAGCAGATAAATAAGAAGCTTTTATCTTTAATCGGTATGATACCAAATATATTAATAAGGAATGCAACGCATGGCACAAACAATTTATCAACTCAAAGAAGATCAACTACGATCAAAAATTATTCTTTTTGATCTAGACGGAACAATTATAGACTCAACAGAAGCTATTTTAGAAAGTTTTGCAAAAGCTTATATTAAATTTAACGTAAAAATTCCAGCTGATGAAAGTATCAAAAAGCTCATAGGCTTACCTCTTGATATAATGTTTACAAAATTAGGTGTACCTGAAGCAGAAGCAATCTCTTATGTTGAAGCTTATAAAGAGCATTACCGAACCATTCATATTCAAAAAACAGTACTTTTACCAGAGGTAGAAAAGGCTCTAAAGATAGCACATGAATGTGCAAGACTAGGTGTAGTAACTACCAAAACAGCTAAATATTCTCGTGAACTCCTTGAACATTTTAACCTTATGAAGTACTTTGATGTTTTAATAGGACGAGAAGATGTTCAAAATCCAAAACCTCACCCAGAGCCTATTATTAAAGCCTTAGATGCTCTTGGCTATTCATATGGAACAGTGACTTACATGATTGGCGATACTATTTCAGACATATTAGCTGCACAAGAGGCTGATATAGCAAGTATTGGTGTATTGTCTGGCTATGGAAATGCCGATGAGCTAGAAGAAGATGCTGACTTTGTAACAAAAGGTCTATTTGATGCTGTTAAAATTATTGGGAATATTTAGTTGTTAAAATAATTTAGCTTAAGTTTAAATAGGATAATAATTATGATATATGAAGAAATTAAAGAGGAATTAAGTTCTGTATTGATGAATAGTCGAAGCATAGAGTATCAAGGGGTTGTGCTTCATTTGCTCTCTGATACGGAGATGGAAAAAGTACTAGCCTTAGAACTTACCGTCCATGCTAATGACATTGAAAAAGGTCTGGAAAAGAAGAATCATTTTTATGATTATGCAAAAATAATCAATTCCGAGTTTTCGGCTTTTAAATACACGCTTTCTATGAAACACAAGAAAAAAGAAATATTTGATCCTTTTAAAGTTCGAAAAGCTTTACCTGCTGAGTATGAAATTTGGAAAAATAAATCACGTGTACAGCTTGAAAAAGAGATTAAAGATGAAAAGAATGCCATTACCGATGATCAAGCAAAGATATTGCGTGAACAGCTTGAAAAAGACATTGAGTTAGCAAAGTATAATGTCGATAAGGTTTTAGACAATTATGAAAACTATGATGTCGTTATTTCGACTTTTGAGGACTACACTTATTATCCTGCTCTTTATTATGTGATGGAAGAGAAAGGTAAAAACAAAGCTTCTGACACCCACTTAAGACAAGATGTTCCCAACCTACTTTGGTATGAGGATAACCGACCTTATGCTGAACTTCGTTCAAATGATCGAATGAGTAGAATTATTCAGACATTTGATCGATTTTGTGGGTCTATATATATTAAAGCAAAATAAAATATTACTTATAAGTGAAATCTATTTTTTAACAAAATGTTGATAATCTTTAATGGTATTCCAATCACCACCCCATTTCCAACCGTACTTTTTAAAAATTTTTGTCGCTTTGTCATTTTTTAAAAGTACTGCTTTATCAGCATAGGTGTTGGTTCGGTGTCTACGTTTTTTGTATTTTAACGAGGCTTTATGCGAAATATAACCTGTTCTTGAAACATAAGGGTTTTCAATAGGGTTAATATCTATGGCTTTTCCATAAGCATGTCTTGACCACTTTTTCTTGTTTCCTGTTGTAGGTCTACAATTAAAGGCTGAAGTATTATCAGCTTCTATAGACTCCCAATCATTAGCTTTGAAGTCAGATACCAAACGCATCTGTCTTATAGGGTAGCCAATTTCATAAAGTTCAGCAAAAATATTTACCACTTCGTCTACTACTTCTTGGTGAACAATAATCTCTCCAGAGACTGTTTCACCGTTAAAATTTAAATGATTGACATTGATGTAGCGTAAGTTATGCAAAGAAACAGGACAAGTTTTTCGCCATGAGTTTGCTTTTAGCATTCGCTCTTTTACAGCAAAGGTTATTTCTGAAACTTGGTAGTTAAATTGAGAGAAAAGAGTGCTTATTGTAATCGTGGTCAATAATAGTATCTTTTTTATCATATAACTACTTATAAGCTTTCAATGCTTCATTTATCTGTACATAAGACTCTAAAGGTGTTGTTTCAAAATAGAATATGTCATGCCTTTTTGCGAAATTCTTGGTAATTTCTTGAACTTTTAATAAATTAAACCTTGGTGCTTTTGGAAAAAGATGATGTTCTATTTGTGTGTTTAATCCACCGTAGAACCAATGTGTAAACCAAGTACCTGAAAGTGAACGACTACCTCTCATTTGAAGCTCCATCCATGAAAAGTCTTTTGCTTGATCTTCTTCAAATACTTCACAACCTAAGTGATTCGTAATGAACCCAAATGCTAACCAAAGAGAAGCCAACATGTTATGTACTAAGTAAACGGTTAATGCATCACCAAAAGGCAAGACATAAAACATCGTTCCCCAAATAAGAGGCCAATGTAAAAGCATGAGACTCAACTCTCCCCAAAGCTTACGTTTAATTACAAAGTTATAGGACTGAACAATAAAAGCATAATTCATAAAGAACATTGCACCCCAAAAAATAATGTGCTTATATTTAGCAATAAAAGGATTGCTTCCTCTGTATTTATCATTCGTAAAAGCACCATTTAAAGCTCTTATATCTTCATCTTTTTCAATGATATTACAATACGTATGATGGTTAATGTTGTGCTTATAATCCCACCATGAAGATGAGTTACTCAAAATAATTGCTGAGAAAGGATAAGAGAGTTTAAACGAAAGTTTTTTACTTTTAAAATACTGCAAGTGCAAAATGTCATGAGAAACAAAAACAGCACGTGTGGCGATGATGGTCATCATCAATGCTAATAAAAAAGGATTCCAAAGTGTCAGTGTGGAGAAAACAACCATAAGTGCAATAATAATTCCAACCATCTCAACCATCCCTCGAACAGGGACTCTATCTAAAAGACCTGCCTCTCGTACTTCTGCTTTTAACTCATCAAAATTATTAGGATAAGCAGTTTTAACCATATATGTTCCTTTTCTTAATTATTGAAAGATTATAACCATAATATTGTTATTTTATATTTGATATATATATAATTAATAAGCTAACCATGCACTGTTACCGAAAAAACCATCTACACAAACCCTTAAGACTTTATTGATAAAATGGCAGATTAAAAATGAATATGATTTACGGAGTTATCCATGCCCCTCAATTTACAAAATTTTCCTTTTGAGTCTTCTTTAGAAAAAGAAGCACTTTCTTTCTTAGAAAAACACGCCAAAGCCATTGCGATTCCTAAAAACAACATACTATTTTATCAAGGAGACGTTTGTGAATCGGTGCTACTTTTAACAAAAGGGGAAGTCCGTCTCTACATTCAAGATAAAGGGGTGGAGAGCATTGACCTCTACACCCTAAAAAGTGGTGAACAATGCATTGTCAACACAGCTTCAAGTATTTCAAATACCAATGCCATTGCATCTGCTCAAAGTATTAGTGATATTGAGGGTTATTTATTGGACTCCCAAAGCATCAAACAGCTTTCTGCCCTTTCACCTGTTTACCAAAGTTACATTTTTTCACTCTACACCATTCGCATGGCTGACTTAGCCATGCTGATTAATGACATTAAATTTAAAAAGTTAGATGTACGTTTACTTGAATGGTTACATAAACATGGTGAAAAAAATATTAAAATCACTCATGAAGAAATAGCGAACTCTTTAGGAAGTTCTCGTGTGGTTATCTCTCGAACGTTAAAAGAGTTAGAAAAAAAAACTAAGGTTATTTTACATCGTGGATCAATTGAAGTTCTTTAAGAATATTCATACTAATTAAACATATTTAGTAAAAGTTACTTCATCTATTGTATTTAACTTCTTCTCAATAATATTTAAATAAGAAATCAATTCCCGAGAAACCTCTTCTAAATTTCTCAAATAAGCCAAAGCATGGTGTTCATTTTGTGCTGTTATGGTCTCTTTTCGTTTCAAGAAAGCAAATAAAAAAGAACCTTTAGGCTCTGAAAAATAAATTTTAAAAATCTTCATGTAAATGTCATGTAATTCTTTGTGCTTGTTGTCTAGCTTCTCTATCGCGTCCTCTGTAAAAAATGAAAGTAAAATTTGCCCATCACCATAAAACCATCTTCCAAACTCACATTCTGTCACTTCTAAAGGAATTTGTTCTTTCTTTATGGATAGTCCATTGACCAAACTTTTAGCTTTGTCTACCCACTGAGTATGTGCCCGTCGTGCAGCACGAATACTTTGTAAAACCTCGATTTTTTCCATTAATATACCTTTGACGAAAATTATACTTTAAATTATATAAATTATGACAACTTTTTATATTATAGGCTTAAGTATTAAGCGTCATGTACTTCAATAAAATCTTCGTAAGTACCTTTAAAGTCAATAATACTTCCGTCTTTATTAATTTTAATAATACGACTTGCAAACGCATCAATTAACTCTCTATCATGAGAAACACAGATAACCCCACCTTTATAGTTGTGTAATGCTTCACCAAGAGATACAATCGCTTCTAAGTCTAAGTGATTGTTTGGTTCATCTAGTACCAAGTAGTTGGCATCATCCATCATCATTTTAGAAAGCATAACTCTATGTTTTTCTCCACCAGAACAAGCACCTACTTCTTTACTTTGCTCTTCACCAGAAAATAGCATACGCCCTAGACATTGTCTAATTTCATCAATATGCCATTTAGGATCATGGCCTTGAATCCAATCGTAAAGTGTTTCAGATCCAGTGACTAAGTCTGTTGAGTTTTGAGGAAAGTACGAAGTAGTAACCGTTTGTCCCCAGTTATAGCTACCATTATCAGCTTTTAATTTACCCATTATGATTTCTAAAAGCGTGGATTTACCAACACCATTTCCACCAATGATAGCAATTTTTTCTGCTGAATCAACTTTAAAAGAGATGTTAGAAAATACTTTTAAATCATCATAAGACTTTCCAACATTTTTAACCTCTAAGATTTCGTTACCTAAATCTCTATGAGGCTTAAACATAATAGAAGGGTCACGTCTTGAAGAGAGTTTAATGGCTTCTATGTCTAATTTATCTAACTGCTTTTGACGAGAAGTTGCTTGTTTTGCTTTTGAAGCATTTGCTGAGAAACGTGCAATAAACTTTTCAAGCTCTTCTTTCTCTTTAGAAGCTTTAGCATGATCGGTCTCTGCTTGTTTAGCAATAAGGTTTGCAGCGATGTACCATTCATCATAGTTACCTGTAAACTCTCTAATATTTTGAAAGTCTAAGTCTAAAATATGGGTTACAACATTGTTAATAAAGTGTCTGTCGTGAGAAATAACAATCATAACTCCTTCATGACGCTTAAGTTCACGCTCTAACCATGCAATCGTTTCAATGTCAAGGGAGTTGGTAGGCTCATCAAGTAGTAAAATATCTGGTTGTAAGAAAAGCACTTGTGCTAGTAAAATCTTCACCTTATCACCACCTGTAAGTGAAGACATTAAGTCTCCATGAACAGAAGCTTCAAAACCAAGTGCTTCAAGAAGTTTTTCTACTTTAACTTCCGATTCATACATAGGATCTTCATCAGCACAAATCATTTCAAGCTCACCCAGACGGTCATTTACTTTTTCATCATCAAAGTCACCTTCCATGTAAAGCTTTTCTTTCTCTTTTTGAGCATCATAGAGCTTTTTGTTCCCATAAAGAACGGCATCTTTTAGAGTGAAATTTTCAAAAGCATAATGATCTTGTCCTAAAACACCCATTTTAAGACCAGGTTGCATTTGAACTGTTCCATCTGTTTGTTCTATTTGACCAGCTAAAATCTTCAAAAATGTTGACTTACCTGCCCCATTTGCTCCAATGAGTCCATATCTTTTTCCACCGTCAAGGGTGATGCTTATTTTGTCAAAAAGTACTCTTTTTCCGTAACGTTGAACTATATTGATTGTGCTTAACATACTATGATTTACCTGCTTATATTAATAATTTCGGCATTTTATCATAATGTATTATAAAGGAAATTTACTCAGCCAATATTTGTTTCAATACTTCTTTAAACTCTTCAGGTGTTCTCATTCCTGGATACATGTTAATAATGTCTTCATTACTATTGAGAAAAATAAAGTTTGGGGTCATTCCATGTTGAAGACCTAAGGGTAAAACATCTAAGTCTTGATTATAATTTATCTTGATAAAATCAGCGACTATAGCATCTTTTACACTCGCATCACTTAACGTACCTGCTTCCATCTCATCACAATACTTACAGTCTGTTGAGCGTATGGTCAGTAAAATAATTTTACCTTCACTCTTTGCCTGTTCTAAAGCATTTATATAAGTAGTAGCTTGAATACTTTGCTTCGTCGTTTCCATAGAAGTAGAAGTAGAAATATCCACCTCTTCCTCACTACTATTAACATCAGGAAGCTTTTCTTTAACTATTTTGTTATTCTCATTTCGTTCTCTTTCTTGTTGCTCCACTGTTTGAGTAATGGGCAAAGAATCTATTGATTCATAAACAACTTCTGAATCTAAATGAGTAGTAACTTCTTCAAAATATTCATCTGCAAACAAAAAATTTAGTGTCGTCAGTGACACTAAACCTAAAAATATTAATCTTTTCATATCGTTCCTTTTTATAATAAACACTTTTTTATGGTCTGTATACCCTAACATTTTCACGAGATTCAGCGTCACAGAGATACTGTGCGTGAAGTTGACTCATAACTCCTTTTTCACAGTATAGCAGATATTCCTTTTCTTGTGGTAGTTTTTTGAACTCTGTTTTGAGCTGATGAAAAGGAATATTCAAACATTCACATGAGGTCATAATGGCTTTTTCTTCACCACGAATATCTATGACCACATACTCTCCAGTCGCTAGATCAGAAACAACTTCAATGGGAGCATCTTTTGTTACCTCATCAATAACTTCATCAACATGAATACTTTTAGCATTTTCTACAGCTTTGTCTAAAACCTCATAATTAAAACGTTGTGCTTCCTTTGCCATACGCTTATAAGAACCATGCGTAATAGGATTTTTAGAAATAACCCCACAATACTCAGGCATGTTTTCGGCAAAACGACGTGTTCCTATTTTAGTAGCAATGTCAATAATTTCTGGTTTATTCATAGTAGCTAAAGGACGTAAAACCAACATGTTCGTAGCTTCATCAATAAGTGCTAAGTTTCTCAATGTCTGGCTAGAAACCTGTGCCACAGACTCACCTGTTACAAT
>CACVAZ010000065.1:0-17193 GCA_902727995.1 uncultured Sulfurovum sp. | reverse complement strand
ACTACAAATGTTTTTCCGTCTAAGTCATCAGCAACCAATGCATAAACTTTTTCTTTGATTTCATCAAGGGTATAAATATTGTCAAACTGTAAAGCTTCAAGTACCTGTTCAATACCTGGTGTATTTAAAAGACAAGCACGTACTTGCTCTATTACTTCAATGGGTGTTAAAACTTCTATTTTGTCTGAAAACTTTTTAACTTCTATCTCTTTATCTATCTCTCTTAGAAGTTTCATAAGATTGTTGTAAAGTTGACCCACCATCTGTTTTTTAGCAGAAGAGCCTTTAACCATAATTTCAGGAAAAAATTTTAAAATAAATTTTTGAGTTGTCACGAAAATTTGCCTTATCTGTTGATGTGTTTATGAGATTTTCATGATATTATAGCTAATATTCTAAAAAATATTAGCCAGTGAAAAAGTATAAAACTTTTAAAGTGTTGCTATCTTTTCGACAACATTCAGTCCAAAACCTGCAAGACCCACAAACTCTGTCTCTTTACTAGCAGTTAGTAATTTAATGTTTTCAATTCCTAAATCTTTAATAATTTGAGCACCAACACCATATTCTTTAGCTTGTTCTTTCGAAATGGTCATGGTATCTAAGAAAATACATACCCCACCATTTTGTTTTAAATATTCTAAAGAAGAGTTAATAAGATCAAAACGTTTTTGATTTAACAATAAATCTACATCTGTACCAATGTTATGAAATTTTACATTCTCTGTTTCATGTGTTTTGTAAAATTGAACCACTTTATGAATGCGCCCTAAATGATCTTCGTAAGAAATTTGATTTACTTTTGTACTTAAGACTTCAATTTCTTCTTCAACTACTCTTTTAATCAACTGCTCATTGGCTAAACGATATTCAACTAAATCTGAAATGTAAACAATAGGCATATTATGTTTTTCTGAAAAAATTTCTAAATCATCATGACGTGCCATTGTTCCATCATCTTTAATTATCTCACAAATAACACCAATAGGGGCTAAACCTGCTAATTTACAAATGTCTACTGAACCCTCTGTATGTCCTGTACGCACCAAAACACCTCCATCTTTAGCAATAAGAGGAAAAATATGACCTGGTCTAACAAAATCAGAAGCTTTCGTTAAGGGGTTAGCTAATTTTGAGATACAATCATCACGTTCAGCCGAAGAAATACCTGTCTCAGCAATGGTAGAATCAATAGAAACGGTAAATGCAGTCTCATGATTAGAAATGTTCTTAGAAACCATAGGAATAAGTTCTAATTTTTCGGCTAACTCTTTAGGTAAAGGAGTACAAATAAGACCTCTTGCCTCTTTAGCCATAAAATTTACCATATCAGGTGTAGAATGTGTCGCAGCATAAACCAAGTCCCCTTCGTTTTCTCTGTCTTCATCATCCATCATAATGATCATACGACCTTTTTTAATCTCATTAATTGCTATCTCTACTCTTTTTAAAGCTTTAGTTGACATACTCACACTTCCTTTTTCTTTCTATACATTGTATTAAAATAATTTATCACGAATTATGCCATAGATATTTTACAAGAAGTTGTTTTGTCTGCTTAATAAGTTTTGTTCGATTGAAAGTAAGAAATATTTAAATTATAAAAGAAGAGATAAGTTTTGATGAGTTAATAAATACTCTAATAATGGAGCGGGAAACGAGATTCGAACTCGCGACATCCTGCTTGGAAGGCAGGGGCTCTAGCCACTGAGCTATTCCCGCATAATTAAAACATATCAATTAGGTTTTTTGTTATTTTATATCATTGGTTGCGGGAGGCGGATTTGAACCACCGACCTTCGGGTTATGAGCCCGACGAGCTACCAAACTGCTCTATCCCGCGACATTTAAGTTTTGCTATTTTAACTAAATATTTATCTTGGTTGCGGGAGGCGGATTTGAACCACCGACCTTCGGGTTATGAGCCCGACGAGCTACCAAACTGCTCTATCCCGCGTTCGTTAGAACACAATTACCTTAGTATAAATATTTATTACATATTATGGATGGGGCAGAGGGATTCGAACCCCCGAATACCAGTACCAAAAACTGGTGCCTTACCGCTTGGCCATGCCCCAAAACATGTTACACTTTGTTTGTGTGGACGGCATTATAGAGTATCTGAAAAAAAATGTCAAGGCTTTCTCTAAATTTTTACTGTAAATTTTTAAATACACCAAACTTTAACTTACTTTTGTTATTACTTTATTAGCTAAAATACCGTACAATATTAAAAAATATGAATGAGAATAATATGTTAGATAAATTACGAGAATTAAGCCTTACACTTTGGGAACCTATTGGTAATACTTTTTATGACTTATTTGAGTCTTCCAACATTTGGATTCCTATTATTTTATTTTTTCTTGGAATATTTGTAATGCTCTATCTACTACGAAAAATATTAGATAAACTTGTAGAACTACCACTCACTAAAATTTTTCAAATACTTATTAAATATCTAATAAAAGCTTTTATTATTCTCGTTGTAGTGGGTATATTTGTTTCATTAGGTTTTTATATTTATTCTTTATATGAAGTGCATCATGAGGAAATTTTTCAAAAAGAACAAAGTGTTGATTATTTGTTACTTTAACACTTTATATAAAAGTATTTAAAAACAAACATACCCAATAATGTAGATACTATAGAAAAGATAACATTCAAAAGCATATTAGAAAAAGCCTTTACATAAAATTCTTTCTCCATAAGCAGTACTGTTTCTAAAGAAAAGGTAGAAAAGGTTGTCAAAGCACCCAGTAAGCCTATCATAAAAAATGATTTTTGCATGGGAGAGAAATTGACTTGTTGGAAGTAGAGAAATAAAAATCCAATAAAAAATGAACCCAAAACATTAACTGAAAGTGTTCCCCAAGGAAAAACAGTTGTTGTTGCTTTTCCTACCCAGGAAGAGATACTAAAACGAAAAATAGCACCCATGAAACCACCGATGCCTACGCTTAATAATAATCCTAGATTCATTATTTCTTATATAACCAATCATCTGTTGCACCACCATCATCATGTGTACTTCGCTTTTGATTAATAAGTAAATTTAAAATATTAGCTTCTTTATTTAAACTTTCATCTCCTAGTACTTGCATCTCTTTCACATACAATTTTCTAAAAATTTGTAAAAACTTTTTATATCCAGCACTTACTTTTAACTTACAAGACTTACGCTCCCATGTAACAATTCTTGGAAACTCTGGATGCAGAGGGGGATAAATCATACAACGCTTTTGAATGTCAATGGGTTGTTGTCTTGCCCAGCTTACTTTGTCATTACAAGCTGCTCTAGAGTCAATCAGCCAATTTTTCATAACGGAGACATAATCTGAAACCAGTATTGCTTTACGTATTCCATCATTATCATAATAAACATTTTTATTTTTAAATGAAACTTGCTGAGAATTACTAAAAGATTTACCATCTACGTCAGTATACAAAACATTCAGTTCGAGTTTATCTCTTGTTTCCTTGGAACTATTTTTCTTCAACTTAAGCAATACTACCCCACCCTTAGTTTCCATTCCATCATTATGTGAGGGGAAAAGTGTGTTTATCTTCATTATTTGACCTGTCGCCAAGTCAGACTCTGGTGAACCATAAACAGCTTCAATATTATAGTCCAAACTGCTTAACTTTAATTCCAAGTCATAGACCAAAGGTGTTACCATATAATCAAACTCTTTATCTAAAAGCTTTGAAAACTCTTTACTTGAATGTACAGAGAAATAATTTGCCCCTTTTGTTTTTGAAACATACTCAACTAAGTCATTGTTAAAGTCAACACCCACACCAATAAACGTGGTATTAATACCTTTATCAGAAGCTGATTTTGCCATACCAAAGAGTTTATTTTTATTTAACTCACCTCTATTTGGCATCGCATCCGTTAAAAAGATAATTCGGTTTTCATAATCTTCCTTTAAATCGACCTCATCAAAAAGTTTTAAACCCTCTGCATATCCAGCAGACCAATTCGTTCCACCTCGCTGTTTTAGTGCCAAAATATGGTCACGAATGGCTAATTTATCTGTATTCCCCACCAAACGTAAAGGTTTTGCTCTGTAAGCGTTGTGATCAAAAAGTGCTATTCCCACCTTATCCTCATCCTTTAAATGTGAAAGCATTGCAACAATTGCTTCATTGGCAATGGTCATTTTAGTTTTATTGACTTTGTCATGGTTAATTTTTGAACCAGCTTTATCGTAATGATAAGCATCAAACTTTGACCCCATTGAACCCGAAATGTCTAAAACAACCACTAAGTTTAATTTTTTACGTTTAAAGTCGCCCTCTTCTATCCCTGAGTTTAATCCTACTGATAAAAAGTACTCTTCTTCATCTAAGAAGTCATTAAATCGTTTGGCAGAAGAATACGAAGGACAGAATAAGGCTTTACATTCACCTTGAAGCCCTGTGTCAAAATAATGATTGTAAAACTGACCTTCATAAGTAATGGAATCTAGTTTTGGAAGATAGCCATTGTCAATATTGGCTTTAAAGTTATTTGTATCTTTAGCCCCACCGACAGCGAGACCAATATTCTTAGAGGTCATTGCAGAAGGTGCTGACATGGTCAGGGGCATTGATTTAATTGTCCCCTGAGTAGACATACGACGTGAACTCTCTTTTGTAGTAGCCGTTGCGTTGTACTCCCAATCATCAAATTCATCTACTAAAGTCTTTTTGGTCATAGCAGATAAACAAGTAAGATTTAAAATCAGTAAAAGAAGTATTAGCTTTATAGATAAGTGCTTCATGGAATAATCCTTAATTTATAGTGTTATTTCTTATTATACTATTTAGCACTTAAGTATTAACCTTTCTATGCTGTATAGTTTTTACACCTAACGGACATTTGTTTACTTTCTTTGTCCAAATAGAGATCATATACATCCATTACCTTCAACAAAGTACTAAGTTTCTTATACCCATAGTTAATAGGGGAAAAGGATGATTTGTTATTGATATACGCACCCATATCAGCTAAATTCGACCAACCAAATTCATCCATGGTTTGGTTTTGTGCATTGGCAAGAAGTTTTCTAAGCCATGTATCTTCTTGTAACTGAAGAGATGTTTTACGCACTTCTTTGACTACTTTTATCGTATTCTTCTCAACATTTCCAATCGTCTCATCTGTTGACATAAGTTTCTCTGTAAAAATAAACTGAGAACAAGCAGCCATAAACGCAGCAGGTGTTTTCTTTTCCCCAAACCCAAAGACTTTAATACCCTCTTGTTGCACACGCATAACCACAGGCGTAAAGTCCGAATCTGACGTTGCAAAAGCAAAAGCATCGATGTTTTTTGTGTGCAATAAATCAATGGCATCAATGGTCATTAAAATATCGGTTGCATTTTTATTTTTAGAATAATCAAACTGTTGTATAGGTTTAATCGCAAACTCCAAAAGTTTTGATTCCCAATTTTTTAAGTTACTCTTTGTCCAGTTACCATAAGCTTGACGAATGTTCACTACACCATAATTACTAAGCTCAGAGATTATTCCCTCTATCGCTTTATGCGAAATATTATCACAGTCAATAAACAATGCTATATGGTCTTTATCAGTTGCCATTATATATTCTCCTTAGGTGCATAATAAGTCATGGTAGAACGACCAAACTTTTTACGCTTTACTTGAACAAGCTCACCAATCTCTTTTGGCATATCAAGTTGTGTCATGTGTTCGACCACAGCCATCATGCATTTTGAAGGATTTATTTTTGCGATGAGTGCTAAAGTTTTTTCGTAAACATCATCCATCCCATCACGCGTCGCAAAAGGAGGATCAAAGTAGAAGTAAGTTTTTTCATCTCTACTTTCCACCATAGAAAGAAGTGTATTAAACTTCTCAAAACTATCTCCAAGCATATGTTGACAACGACTTGGATCTAGCCGTTGAATGTTCTCTTGCAATACTTTGTAAGCTACTTTATTGTATTCAATAAAATAACATTGAGAAGCCCCACGACTTAAAGCCTCAAGCCCAATAGAACCTGAACCTGAAAAGACTTCCACAAAATTTTTGTCTACTATTTCAAATTGAAGAGTATTAAAAAGAGATTCTTTTAAAATCCCCTTTGAAGAACGCGTTGTAAAGATATTCGGAATTTCAATAATTTTTCCTTTAAAATCCCCAGCTATTATTTTTGTTGTAAAATTGTCATTTTTTGCCATATACTGCTTTCTTATTATTAATTTAATGATTATAACAAAACTTTACTAACGATAGTTCTTTTAGCGTTACTTCGATTATAAAATTTGTTCCCATTTAAATTGACGAATATTTTTATCTTCTTTAGAAAAACTATAAGATAATTAACCAGAAAACTACTTCTTTGCAACAATTAGATATAATTTCGGAAAATTTTAAATATATACATTAATGCTATATAAAATAGAGGAAGTAACTGTGAGAACACATTATTGTGCTGAGGTAAACGAAACACACATTGACCAAACAGTAACGGTAGCTGGTTGGGTTGCTAGTCGTCGTGACCATGGTGGATTGATTTTTATTGATTTACGTGACAAAGACCAAGTGGTACAACTTGTTTGTGACCCTGCTGACAATGCAGAGGCACATCAACTAGCAGAGGGAGTACGTGACCAATATGTACTTATTGTAAGAGGGAAAGTACGTGCCAGAGGTGAAGGACTTGAAAACCCTAAACTTAAAACAGGGAAAGTTGAGATTGTAGCTGACACTTTAGTCATTGAAAATTCTTCTAAACCAATGCCTTTTGAGCTTAATGATGAAAAAGTAAATGAAGAAATTAAATTAAAATATCGTTACTTAGAGCTTAGAACTCAAAAAGCTTATGATGTATTTAAATTACGTTCAAAAGCAACCATGGCTGCTAGAAACGTACTTGATGAACTAGACTTTTTAGAAGTTGAAACACCAATTATTACTAAATCTACACCAGAAGGTGCTAGAGATTATCTTGTTCCTTCACGTGTTCATGGTGGTGAATTTTATGCACTTCCACAGTCTCCACAACTCTTTAAACAGCTCTTAATGGTCGGTGGTTTTGACCGTTACTTCCAGATTGCAAAATGTTTTAGAGATGAAGATTTAAGAGCAGATAGACAACCAGAATTTACGCAAATAGATGTTGAAATGTCTTTCTGTGACCAAGAAGATGTTATTGGTGTGGCTGAAAAACTTATCAATAACATCTTTACTAAATGTGGATTTGAAATTCCTACCAAGTTTACAAGAATGTCATACATGGATGCCATGGAGAACTACGGTTCAGACAAACCAGACATGCGTTATGACCTTAAAATGGTAGATGTAATTGATATTTTTGAACGTTGTGACAATGAAATTTTCTCCAACATTGCCAAAGATTCTCAAAAGAACAGAATCAAAGCCCTTAAAGTTCCAAAAGGTGATGAGATTTTCTCTAAACGTCAAATGAAAGGTTTTGAGGATTACGTACGTAAATTTGGTGCATCTGGACTTGGGTACTTCCAAATGAAAGAAGATGGTCTTAAAGGTCCTTTGGCTAAATTCTTTACACCTGAAGATATTCAAGCCATTATTGATAGATGTGAACTTGAAGTTGGCGATGCTGTATTCTTTGGTGCTGGTAACAAAAAACTCGTTTGGGATTACATGGGTCGTTTCAGAATTTATCTAGCAGAGATTATGAGCATCATTCCAAAAGGTACTTTTGAATTTTTATGGGTTATGGACTTCCCAATGTTCGAAAAAGAAGATGGTCATGTAAAAGCAATGCACCACGCCTTCACCATGCCTGAACTCGATAGCGAAGGAAAGATAGCTTATGAGGATATCGAAGATTTAAAATCAGTTGCTTATGACATTGTACTTAATGGTACCGAGCTTGGTGGTGGATCAATTCGTATACATAAAGAAGATTTACAAAAAGAAATATTTACACTAATGGGTATTTCAGATGAAGAAGCTGAAGAGAAGTTTGGGTTCTTACTTGATGCCTTTAAATTTGGAGCACCACCACATGGTGGATTTGCATTAGGTCTTGACAGACTTATCATGCTTATGACAGGTGCCTCTAGTATTAGAGAAGTTATTGCTTTCCCTAAAACACAAAAAGCACAGTGTATTTTAACCCAAGCTCCAAGTCCTGTTGAACAATCACAACTTGATGAATTAAGCTTAAGAATTCGTAAAAAAATTGATGCATAACTTCAACAAGCGTCGAAGTTATCAAAAAAAATATTCAAACCCACATAAAAAAGGAAAAAAATGAAAAAGTTATTTCTAATCATCGGAGCACCAGGTTCAGGTAAAACAACGGATGCAAGTATTATTGCAGGAAGAAATGAAAATATTGTTCATTACTCAACAGGAGACATGCTTCGTGAAGAAGTAGCTTCAGGTTCTGAGCTTGGTCAAACAATTGATGGGTTTATCTCTAAAGGTGCTTTGGTTCCTTTAAACATTATTATTGACACCATTATTTCTGCGATTAAAAATGCTCCTGTAGATAACATCTTAATTGATGGTTACCCACGTTCAGTTGAACAGATGACAGCATTGGATGAACTTTTAGAAAAAGAAGATGATATTACTTTGGTTTCTACTATTGAAGTTAGAGTATCACAGGAAGTAGCTAAAGACAGAATTTTAGGTCGTGCAGCTGATGCTAAACCAGGTGAAGAAAGATCAGATGACAGTGTAGAAGTATTCTATGATCGAATGAAAATCTATACAGATCCATTAGATGAGATTCAAGCTTTCTATACTGAAAAAGAACTACTTCAGGTAATTAATGGAGAAAGAGAGCTTGATCCAATTGTTGCTGAAATGGAAGAATTTATTACAACTAATATTTAATCTATAAATATTAGTTTAAAATCTATCCATTAAATAATTAGCTCCTGTCAACAACTCTACCTCATTTAACATTACCAAGGATAATGAGGTTGGTTTACTAGAAAAAGAACTTTCCAGTCTTTTTGACAATGCCCTTCTACCTCTTGCTGAATTAATAAAATGCACAATAAAACGACTGTCCATCTTCACATAGTTTTTCATACGAACAATACCCATATAATGAGGAACAGCATAGCCTTCTTGATTTTTTTCAACATAACAAGCAATCATGGGTGAATAAAGACTTACAATGACATCTCCCTCTTTAGTTAACTGTTTAGGGGAAACATTATGTGAAACATTTACCTTAATTACTTTTCGCTCATCTAAAAAAGAGATTGGCTCCAACGATAACATACTTAACTCTTTATATGTTTTCACGTTATCTTTAACTGTATCCTCTAATAAATGTACTCCTTTAATAACTTTTGCAATTTCTCGTAACTTCATAATTTTCCTTTCCTAATCAATCATAAATATTTTAAATCTTTATTAAAACTTAAACTATTATAGTTAATGTAGGATTAATTTAAATTTAATATTAACTGAAAGTTTTAAATTATTTTATAAATATTAATAATTAAAAATATTATTTATTATATTACTATAAATTCTAATAGTAGCTATTTAGCTCTATTTAGTATTAATATGTTAAGTCTCTTTATTTACTTTCATTAAAATTTCATTATCTTTTATCTGTTAAAAATATGTTAGAATAAGCAAATTAATTTAGATAAGGATAATAATGCACTATATACTTTTATTGATATTTGCTCTATTTTTTACAGCTTGTAATCCTGCAACGCTTGAAAATGGACCTACACCAGATTCCTCTCCCCTACCTGTCAGTAAGCAAAACACTGATGTAAATGATTTAAAAATCATTGATGAAGATTCTATTGTTGGTAGTTATATGTTAAAAAGAGGAATGTTTCGTAATCAAGAGATAACCGAAGGTTATCTTACTGTTGAAGAGATAGATGTGAATAACTACGGATACTACTATGTTACTATTTCTGGAAAACTATCACCTGAAACACATACTGGAATTTTTTATAAAAAAGGTGGACAATATGTTCAAAAAGTCATTGAAGATAGTTCTGAACTAGAAATTCGTCAAGGTAAAAAGAAATCGAAAATGAGTATTATTGATAACATGCAGATTAAGCAAGAAGATAAACTTCTAAAGATTTATATTAACTCTACTAAAAAAGAGAAGCTTATTTGGAAAAGAGACCTAGACGACATAAAAAAGAGTGAAGCCATGATTAAAGCACTTAAAAATGCCCAATATGAGTATCAACTTTATTATAAAGAAAAATGTTCTGAATCTGAAGAGTTTTGTGGAGACTCCGAATATACAAAAGTAAATGACTCAAAATAGCTATTGGGATGTTTTAAAACATCCCATAATCGCACGACTCACCCTCATACAATTTATCTCCTATTTTGGCACTTGGTTTTCTCAAGTTGCCATTGCTTCTATGATCCTTGAATATGGAGCATCTGAACTTGCCATTGCTTATATTTTTATGATGTTAATGCTTCCAGCTATTGTACTAGCTCCCCTATCTGGTTGGATCATTGATAAAGTCTCTTTTAAAAAACTCATGGGTATTTTACTTTTAATAGAAATTTCTATGACCCTACTTTTCATGACTGTAAATTCTCTAGATGACCTAAATAGCTTAATGCTCTTCGTCTTTATCCGTTCTTCTGCTTCTTCCATTTTATTTGCTGCTGAAATGGCACTTTTTCCTAAAATTCTTCAAGGAGAAATGCTAAAAAAAACCAATGAAATTCACTCCATAGTTTGGTCTGTTTGTTTTGCAGCTGGTATGGCACTTGGGGGATTGGTAACGTACTACTTAGGTTATGATGCTACCTTTTTAATAGATGTATTATTATATACCATTGCCTTTCTTCTTCTGTTAGGACTTAAACTTTCACTTAATCCCATAGAGCATACTGAATCAGCATTATTCATGATGAAAAGTGGTTTTATTTATTTAAAAAATCATAAAAAACTAATTCACTTAATTATATTACATGCTAGTATTGGTTTTACCAGCTTTGAAACACTTATTACCCTACTTGCAGATTTACACTACAAATACATCTTAGCCATTCCTCTTGCCATTGGTTGGATTAATGCAACACGTGCCTTAGCCATGACTATTGGACCTCTTTTATTTTCAAAATATATCAATGATAAAAATATTCATTATTTTTTCGCACTTCAAGGCTTAGCCATTATTCTCTGGTCATTTGTCCAACATAGCTATGGAGTAGCTATTTTGGGTATATTTATTGTGGGGCTTCTTTCCACTTCCCTTTGGTCCTATACATATTATATGTTACAACAAGAAATAGAGGTCAAATTTTTAGGTCGTGTTATTGCCTACAATGACATGGTTTTCATGATTTTTAATATCGTCGTTACTCTATTTGTTGGCTATGCAGCAAAAATGGGTATGGAGCTAGAATACATTACAATTATTATGGGTTGTGGATTTATGGTCACAGCCCTTTATTATAGATGGTTTAAGAAGAATTATTTATCTTAGATAGATGATAAAAGTGTATAATAATCCTTATAGCTTATTAAGGATATAAAATGATAAAAACTTGTTCGAAACTACTACTTGCATCAGCCCTACTTTCTCCACTACTCATGGCTGATGCTAAAGAAAAAAAACCAAGCTTTCATGCTGAATGGCAAAAAGTCTATGGTGGGACAGATGATGATATTGCTAACGATATTTTAATGCTAAAGAATGGTGAAACTGCTGTTATAGGTAGTTGTAAATCTTTTAATGCCGAGCGTTCAGATATTTGTGTTACGCGTTTAAATAACCAAGGACAAACGATTTGGCGTAAGCTTCTTGGTGGTAAAAAAGAAGATAAAGGTATTGCTATTTCTCGTGCTGCTGATGGTAATTTACTTATTTTAGGAGAGAGTAAATCTTTTGAATATGGTGGGCAGGATATTTATGTTGCCAAACTTTCATTAGAGGGTAAACTCATTTGGGAAAAAGCAATGGGTGGAGACAGAGATGAATTTGCTGCTGGAATTGCTGGTACTAATGATGGAGGTATTTTACTAATTGGAGACAGTGAATCATTTTCAAAAAAAGGTTATCGTGACATTTATATTGTCCGTTTAGACAAAAATGGAAAAACCCTTTCTACTAAAACCATTGGTGGAAAACTCAATGATGAAGCCAATGACTTAACCCGAACAGCTGATGGTAACTTTATGATGGTAGGTTCACGTGAAATTAAAAACTCAGGTGATGCAGATTTCTTTATAATGAAACTCAACCAAGATGGAAAAAAGATTTGGGCTAGAACTTTGGGTGAAGACTATAATGACGTACTTTATGCTGTAACCCCAACACCAGATGGTGGTATTGTGGCTACAGGTAAAACACGTTCATACAATTCAGAACAAACCGACTTACCTATTATGCATTTCGATAAAAATGGTAAACTTCTTTGGTTCAAGATTTATGGCTTTGGATATTATGATGAAGGTAATGCCATTACCATGACAAAAGATGGAAACTACATGGTTGCAGGAACAACAAACTCAATGGGAAAAGGTGACTACGATGAGTATCTCTTAGCACTGAATAAAAAAGGTGAACTTCTTTGGTCAAAAACCTATGGGGGTATCAATAAAGACATTGCACATGGAATAACCAGAACAACCGATGGTTCAATAGTTGTTGTTGGTGAAAGTGATAGCTACAGCCGTTCTAAAAAGTTTTTTATGATTAAACTAAAGTAATTCTTGATATACTCGCTTTTCAAATTTAATAAATAAGGACAATACCATGAGTGGAACAGTAACAAATATAGATGAAATGACATTATCAGGAACCAAAGGAAAAATCACAATTACAACCGTAGAACAACCTTACGGACCAAAGAGTGAGAGTGTAGCAAGTATTGGAATTTCATTAAAAGCAGATGCCAATGAACCTGAATGGAAAGTACATATTCCAAAAGCAAACATTGCACAAGTAATTGAAGCTTTAAAAAAAGCTGAGCAAGAGCTATAAGCCTCTTTTTCAATAAGAAAATATAAGCATTGAAAGTAACACGTTTTCAATGCTTACTTCACTTATTTATCTAACAAGTTTATTATCTAAAAACCTTTCTACAATCACTTACAATCGCATCAGGAACAGTTGCAATAGTCATAAACTCTTCCAAACTTAACTGTGGATACATTAAAGATAAATAGTACTTAGGATCTAAAATCTTCGCTTCACCCTTTTCTATGAGCAAGGGATAAGGAAGCATTCCTGCATTATTTAAACCAATCTTATTTGGAAACTTAATGGTATGTTTACTTAACTTAACACCTATCACTGTTGCACCATTTGCTAGGTCAATTACATAGTTAACTCTTTTATTTTTAACCAACTTATCTTTTAAGTTATCAGCACGTGCCACAACAATGTGATCTTTAAAATAAGGTAAACCATTCATGAACTGATAATTTGGTAAAAGCTGAAATTTTAATTTATCAAATGAATTACTTAAACCTTTAAACTCATCTGTTAAAGCTGTTAAAATTTTTAAACCATCCTCTTTATTAAAATCCTCTTGTAAAAATGCCTTAGCTAAATAAAGAGGATTCGTAATACTAATCTTTTTATCTTTTTTATTAATTAAAAGTCTCAAAGTAGCCAAGTGACCTTTATGCTCTTTCATTGCCATCTTCTTAAGCTCACTATTTGTAAAAACTATGGAGATTAAGTTTTTCTTTTTATCCAAAGGAACTCGTGCTAAAACTTCAAAACCAGCATTTTTTAGTTTTGCTTCAGCTTCTTCCTCTGAAATTAAATTGCCTCTTAAGTAAGTAGAGATTCTCCCTTTATCAACATCTCCTACAACAGTATTTGAGTTAGAAACGGCTATAGAATTTCCCTCTTTTGCATAACGCTCTGCTGAACTGATATATTTTGGAGGGATACGTTTTGAAAACTTAATAGAACGGTCACCTTGGCTATAAGAGTTTCGAATGGTAACTGCTTTTGGTACAATCACTTCAACCTTAGGAACAATCGCTTTAGGTACGGTAGGAACAACAATATCCAATACATTCTCATCTCTTTTTACTTCTTCTTTAGCTTTAGGTTCTTCTATGTCTATAAACTTTTCAACAATAACTTCCTTTTTTATTTTATTATTTTCTTTCTTCTCTATCGTAAAATTACTTTCCATTTTAGCTTCTTCTCCTAATTCTTTAAATCCTAATTCTTTAAAAATACGGATAACAGAAGCTGAAATTTCTTTCATGTAGGCAATTTTCTTAGGATTTGTAATGCCTGTAGTTACTAACCAATTATCAACCGAGGCATAACCAACATGTAATTCACCAGAACCTTCTGGAATGTAGAAATAAACGGAACAAGGAGCAAAAGCACCTGCATGTGGTGAACCATGATTAAATACCGTATTTGAAAATTCAAAGTGACAAAGCGATGAAACCCAATATGCATCATATTCTTCAAATGCCAAATCTAAATCATCATACTCAAATTTAATATCTAAAAATCCAGCAATAATAAATTCATTTTTACTAAACAATCCATTATGTTCACTGATAAACTCTTCTACATACTCTTCAAGATCTTCCACTTCACCAATTTCTTTAACCATTTTTAAAAGTGGTTTTTTAGGTAAAGCATTAGTATAAGTAAGTTTTTTATGCTCCGTTGGTTTCATTTCAGATTTTACATGTTTGTCAATTTTTGACATCATTTCTCTAAATTTATTTTTTCTCGCCTCATCACTTTCACCAATAATTTTTAGCATTGTCTCTGTGTTTAAATGCCCATACCAAGTAGTGTCTCCACCCTCTTCTTTTTCAAGTTTTTTATAGGCCAAAAGATTAAAAGGTGCATAAGCTCCAAAATCAGGGTTAGCAATAAGAAGAGCTCTTAAATCTTTTATGTTAACAAGTGTATAAAAATTTAAAAGATCAAGGTTTTTCTCTTTATATTTATTAAAATAATGGTTTTCAATATGTTCATTGGTTGATGAAGCAGTAAATCCAACATCTCCAAGTTTATCTACCATAGCTTTTAATTGGGCATCTGGTTGACCTTTAGTTCCATAAAACTCAATCAATACAGAATCTTTACCTGAATTTTCATTAGCTTTTACTGTTTCAACTTTTTTTATTGCAGGTTTTTTTATTTCAGATTCTTTTCCTACACTTTTAAAACCCAATTCACCCAATATACGTACAACTGAGACTGAAATTTCTTTCATTGCCGTAATTTTATCTTTATCAGTAATCCCTGATGCAGAGAGCCAATTGTCTACCGTTGCATAACCAACATGTAATTCACCAGAGCCTTTAGGAATGTAAAAATAAACCGAACAAGGTGCAAAAACTCCAGCTTGTGGTTCCCCACGATTAAAAACCGTATTTGAGAATTCAAAATGACAAAGCGATGAAGTCCAAAAGGCATCATAAGCTTCAAAATCAAGCTCTAAATCATCATACTCAAACTTAACATCTAGAAAACCAGCAATAATAAATTTATTTTTTACAAAAAGTCCATTATGTTCAGAAATAAAATCCTCTACATACTCTTCAATGTCTTCAACTTCACCAATATTTTTAACCATTTTCAGTAATGGGTCTTTAGGTAAAGGCTTATCGAAAGTCAACTTTTTTGTCGCTACTGGTTTCATTTCTGTTGTTACTAGTGTATCAATTTTGGCTACCATAGCCTTGAATTTTTCTTTTAAAGCTTCATCTTTTTCACCAATAATTTCTAACATAGTATCTGTTGCTAAATGCCCATACCATGTAGTGTCAGAATCTTCTTTTGTCCCTTCTGGCATTTTAAATGCTAAAAGATTAAAAGGAACATAAGCTGCAAAGTCAGGATTTGCTATTAACAATTCACGCATCGTTTCTATGTCTGTAATGGTGTAAAAACTTAAGAGATCAAGGTTTTTCTCTTTAAATTTATTATAATAATGGTTTTCAATATGCTCATTTTTAGCAACAGTTCTAAAACCTACGCTGTCTAATTTTTCTACCATTGCTTTAAGCTGAGTATCAGCTAAACCTTTAGTTCCTTGTAATTCTGTTAAAACAGAAGAAAAAGATATGCTAGTTGCAAGTACTAGTGAAGCCAATAGTTTTGGAAAGATTTGTAATCTCATTAAATGCCTTTTTTTAATCATTTATACGAATGATAATGATAACATTTTTTAATGATTATGATAGATTTTGATAAATTATATTGGAAGATAGTGTAGAATAGCTACCAAAAGTGACTTGGTAGCTTTAATTAAAAATTAAAAGTATTACTTAGCTTCTTTTACTGTAGTTGAAGTATCATAGGCATTATTAGATATTGTCTTCGTACTTGTTGCTAAATCATTAGAAGTCGTTTTGGCTGTTGCTGAAACTTCAGAAATAGCACTCTTAGAAGCATCATTTACACCTGTTGAAAGCGTTTTTAAAGACGCTTTTGCATCAGTAGAAATGGTTTTAACTGAATCCGTTGCATCATTTGAAAATTTGTTTACAGAGGTTGTTGTATCTTTAGAAATTGTTGAAATATTTTTTCTTGTATCAGAAGAAACTGTCTTAGTTGCATCATTAAAATCTTCAGAGGTAGCAATAGCAGAATCTTTAAAGTTTTTAGACCCAATGGTTGAAGAATCTTTAAAATCTTTAGTAGTATTTGTCATAGAGTCTTTTGAATTTTCTGCTACCTCAACTAAAGAATCTCGTGAATCTTTAGATGTTTCAACTTCTGCTGTTTTGATATCATCTGAAACTTTTACAGATGAATCTTTTAGATCAGCACTTACATTTGTAAATGTTCTTTCAGCAGATTTTGTCGTCTCAATAACACCATCGGTTAATGAAGTAACTGAATCTTTCATATCTTTACTCATAGATATAGCAACATCTTTCATGTCTTTCAACATCTCTCCAACTGAAAAATCTGCTGAAGCTGTTGTAATCATTGCTGCAGTAATTGCAGAAAGTAATATGCTTTTTCTCATTATAAATTCCTTGTAACTCAATTTGCTGAATTATAACTTCAGGTTTATTATTAATAACTTAAAATTATATATTTTATTATAAAAAGTAATATACTAATTAGAGAAAACTAAACCAGAAAGATAGAGGAAATAAAAAGAATTAAAAAGCTATGAAAGCTACCAAAAACTGGTAGCTTTAGAAGAAAAGAAATTAAAAGTTATTTAACGTCTTTTGCAGTGTTTGAAACATTTGTTGTTGCTGTATTTGAAGTATC
>CACVAZ010000064.1:4068-32351 GCA_902727995.1 uncultured Sulfurovum sp. | reverse complement strand
TATTGGCTTCAAAAGAGGTGAAGTCACAGATTGATGATTTAAAATATCAACGAACGACAACAGTAACTTCAAATGAGTTGGCAACGGTAAAAATACGTTATAAAAATCCTGATGGTGACACTTCTATGAAGATGAGTAAGATTATTAGTGATATTGATGAAGATATTTTTAAAAAGGACTTTGATTTTGCACAAACAGTAGCAGGTTTTGGAATGCTTCTTCGTGATTCTGAATATAAAAATGCTTTAACCTTTGACAAACTTATTGAACTAGCAAAAGCTTCAAAAGGTGAAGATCAGGAGGGATATCGAGCTGAGTTTATTAAGATGATGGAAAAAGCTGAATTGTTGAAGTAAGAATTGAAATTAAGTTAATATTTTTGCTATACTTCGCCAAATAAAAAATGAGGACAAATAATTGAAAAAAATAGTTTACATGGGAACCCCTCATTATGCCAAAGAGATATTGCAGAGATTAATAGATGATGAAGAAATAGAAATACCTTTGGTATTTTCTCAACCAGACCGAAAAGCAGGGCGTAAGGGAGAGTTGAAAGCACCAGAGGTTAAGGTCTTGGCTCAAAAGTATGGACTTAAAATTTTACAACCTGAAAAACTTAAAGAGGAAGGAATTGTCGAAGCCATTGTAGCTGCTAAGCCTGACTATATTGTTGTAGCTGCTTTTGGGCAACTTCTACCCAAAAGCATTTTAGACATTGCTCCTTGTATTAATCTTCATGCTTCTTTACTCCCTCAGTATAGAGGGGCAAGTCCTGTTCAACAGTCTTTATTGAATGGTGATGAATTTACAGGAATCACAGCCATGTTAATGGAAGAGGGTCTAGATTCTGGTCCTATTCTTGGGTATAGGTATTTTAAAATTCCTTCAACCATGCTACTTCCTGAACTGATGAATAGGTTGAGTGATGATGCTTGTACTTTGACCACAGAGATTATTCACAATTTTGAAACTCTTGCACCCATGAAGCAAAGTCGAGCAATGGCAAGTCATTGTAAAAAGATTAAAAAAAGAGATGGGCTGGTAGATTTTTCTTCAGCTTCAAATTTTTATGATAAATATAGAGCCTTTGAAGGTTGGCCTGGCATTTTTGTTGAGGGGGGTATGAAAATTAAAGAAGTAACATTGATTGACATAACAAGTCAAAATAAAATGGGTGAAATCTTAGAGATAAAAGAAGAATCTGTGGTCATCTCTTGTGCTTTAGGTTCACTTGAAGTAGGTGTTTTACAGCCTGTGTCTAAAAAAGCTGTGAATGCTAAAGCTTATTGTGTGGGAAGAGGGTTAAAAGTTGGAAATTCTTTGCTTTGATACTTTAGCTTCAACTCAAACTTATTTGTTAGAAGCATTAAAGAAAAAAAGCTTAATGGCTCCTGTCTGTGTTATGGCAAAAGAACAAACAGCTGGTATTGGTTCTCGTGATAATTCTTGGGAAGGAGGAGGGGGAAACCTCTTTTTTTCGTTTGCTGTAAACGTAGATGATTTACCTCATGATTTATCTTTACCTTCTGCGTCTATTTATTTTTCCTATATTATGCGAGATATTCTTGTAAAATATGAAGCTGATGTTTGGTTAAAATGGCCTAACGATTTATATCATAATTTCGACAAAGTAGGGGGCACAATAACAAAAAAAGTTGATAATATCCTTTTGTGTGGAATGGGCATAAATTTACAAAAAAATTCAAATGACTTCAAATCATTAAATCTTAATGTTGAAGCAATTTTTTTGCTCAAAGAGTACCTTGATGCTTTAGAAAAGTACCCTTTTTGGAAGCAAATATTTAGTCTATATAGGATAGAATTTGAAAGAAGTAGAGAATTTTTTACACATATTAATGGAACTAAAAAATCCCTTAAAAACGCTATTCTGTCGGAAGATGGATCACTAATAATTGAAAAAAAGAGAGTATATAGTATAAGATGAGTGAAGTAATTACAATAGCAAATCAAAAAGGTGGTGTAGGGAAGACAACAACAGCTGTCAATCTTGCTGCAGCATTGGCAAAAAGTGGGAAAAAAGTCCTTCTGATTGATGCTGATCCTCAAACCAATGCAACAACCAGTTTAGGCTTTAATCGTAATGATTATGAATATAATATTTATCATGTCTTAATTGGCATTAAAAAAATGTCAGAAGTTATTTTGCCTTCAAAATTTAAAAATCTTGACATGGTTCCAGCTAATATTGGTTTGGTTGGGATTGAAAAAGAGTTTTATAACCCCAATAAAAAAAATCGTGAATTGCTTTTAAAAAAAGCGATTAAACCCATTAAAGAAAAATATGACTATATTATTGTAGATTCTCCTCCTGCTTTAGGACCCATTACCATTAACTCTTTGGGGGCTGCTGATTCGGTTATTATTCCTATTCAATGTGAGTTTTTTGCACTAGAGGGTTTAGCACAGTTGTTAAATACCATTAACTTATTGAAAAAATCCATTAATCCTAAGTTAACAATTAAAGGTTTTTTACCAACAATGTATTCAAGTCAAAATAATCTTTCGAAACAAGTTTTAGAAGATTTATCGCATCATTTTAAAGACAAACTGTTTTTAACAGCCGAAGAAGAAGTATTGATTGTTCCTCGAAATATTAAAATTGCAGAGAGTCCAAGTTATGGTAAGCCAGTAACGGAGTACGCAAAAAAATCTAAAGGAGCTGCTGCTTATGTTGACCTTGCTAAAAGCATTGTCAAAATAGGAGATATTGCAATAAAATTAGAAAATAAGAAGGCTGATTAACATGGCATTAGGTAGAGGACTTGGTTCAATATTAGACGAAGTTGGAAAAGCTTATGAAAGTGAAATGGGTACTTCTTCTTATGAAGGTGAATTGGTTCGAGAAATAGATGTTAATGAAATCTCTCCAAATCCTTATCAACCTAGAAAGAATTTCTCTACTGAAGCATTGCAAGAGTTATCTAATTCAATTCTTCGTCATGGCTTACTTCAACCTATTGTTGTTATTGAAAAAGATGATGGTTATTTACTTGTGGCAGGTGAACGTAGACTTAGAGCTCATAAACTCGCCAAGCTAGAAAGTATTAGGTGTGTTATTGCCGATGTGGATATTGATGATGTTAAACTTAGAGAATTGGCACTAGTTGAAAACATACAAAGAGAAAATCTTAATGCCATAGAGTTGGCAAATTCTTATGATGAGCTTATTAAAGTTTATGAAATTACTCATGATGAACTCTCTAACATTGTCCATAAAAGTCGCTCACAAATTACTAATACCTTAAGACTTTTAGCACTTAGTTCTTATGTTCAAGAGAAATTAACATTGGGGATTATATCTCAGGGTCATGCAAAAGTTTTGATTGGTTTTGATGAAAAAGAACAAAAAGTTTTGCTAGATACCATTGTTGGACAAAAACTCTCTGTACGTGAAAGTGAACTTTTAGTGAAGAAGAAAAAAACACTGAATAGGGATGAGCCAATTTTACTATCTAAGAAAGCTGAAAATTTTGTAAATAGTTATGAAAAAAAATTACAAGAAAAAATTCCTTTTGGCGTTAAAGTAAAAAACAATTCTTTGGAGATAAGTTTCAAAAATTCTGAAGAAGTTGAAATATTTCTCAATATGTTACCAAAGTAGACACCCAAACGCTTTGAATCTTAAAGCGTTTAAAATCCCCACAATATAACTTATTATTAATCAAGTCATTACTCTAAGAAAGATATAATACGCAAAATTTTTTGGAGGAGTTTGAATGCTTGACTTGAATCCCGGTTTAATGTTGTTCGTTCTGATTGTTTTCTTCTCTCTAATGTATTTATTAAATACGATGCTATATCAGCCTCTCTTGAAGTTCATGGACGACAGAGATGCGACAATAGCAAATGATTTAAAAAATGCAGAAGAGATGGCAGATAATAGTTCTGATTTGAATGCAAAAGCTGATGCACTCTTAGCTGAGGCAAAAGCCGAAGCTAATGTAATCAGAGAAAAAGCTACTACTGAAGCAAAAGCTTTAGCAGAGAGTAAAATTGAAAGTAAAGCTAAAGAACTTGACATAAGTTCTACAGCCTTTGAGGCAGAATTAGAAGCTGAACAAAAGACATTAAAAAATGCTTTATCAGCACAATTACCAGCGTTTAAAGAGACTTTACAATCTAAATTGAGTAGCTTATAGGAGAGATGATGAGAATTAAAAATATAGCTCTAATAGCCACTGTATTGTTAGTACCTTCTTTGGTACTTGCATCAGGGGCTGAGCATCACGATGTAACTATGTTTAACTCTGACTTCTTTTATAGAGTGCTAAACTTTTCGGTGTTTATTGGTATTCTTTATTACTTAATTGCTAATCCTATTAAAGAGTATTTTGTAGGCAGATCAGAAGGTATTGCAAATCAGTTAGAAGAAATTGAAGAGAAGTTACAAGCTTCTAAGAATGCACGTCTAACAGCAGAAGAGAATGTGGTAAAAGCTGAAAGTAAAGCAAAAGAGATTATCTCGAATGCCGGAGATGAAGCTAAAATATTATCAGCTAATATTGCTGATAAAAATGCTATTGCTTTAGCTATTTTAGAAAAACAAGCTGATGAGAAACAAGCTTTATCAGCTAAAAAAGCAACACAGGCTACTATTGATGCTTTGTTAAATGATGGTTTTAATAATTCAGACATTAACATTGATGAAGCTAAAGTAGTTTCACTTATTTCAGATAAGGTGGCATAATGGAAGAATTAATCGCAAAACGATATGTTAATGCTTTAGTTGGTTCTACTTCTAAAAAAGATAGAGCCGATTTTTCTAAGACTCTTCTTGGAATGGCAGAAGCTTTTTCTGATGCAAAAGTTTCAGAGATGTTAAAGTCTCCCTTAGTATCAAATGAACAAAAAACTTCTTTAATTCTTGAAGGTTTAGGTGAAGATACAAATATAAAGCTAGTAAACTTTATTAAAATTATTGGTGAGAATGGTCGTTTAGATTTATTACCAATAATTGCTAAAGTTTTAAAACAAGCTATCCAAAAAGAAACCAACAAATATGAAGGTATCGTGACAAGTAGTACTAAGCTTAAAGCTGAAGAACTTAAAGATTTAGAATCGTCATTGACTAAGTATACAGATGGTGCAAGTATTAAGTTGAACCAAGAAATTTCTGATATAGAAGGTATTAAAGTTTCAGTTGACGATTTGGGTATTGAGGTAAACTTCTCTAAGCAGAGAGTTAAAGAACAGTTAATTGATTTCATTACGAAATCACTATAAACAAGTAAAAAACGGAAGGAGTTGCAGTGGCAAACAAATTACAAGCAGATGAAATCTCTTCAATAATCAAAGAGAGAATCGCAAATTTTGAGATCGATGTAGACATTAATGAAGTTGGTAAAGTAGTAGGTGTTGCAGATGGTATTACATCTGTATATGGGCTTAACAATGTTATGGCTGGTGAGATTGTAGAGTTCGAAACAGGTGTGTTAGGAATGGTTCTTAACCTTGAAGAGGCGAGTGTAGGTATCGTTGTTCTTGGTTCAATGGCTGGGATCGTTGAAGGTATGAGCGTTAAGAGAACAGGCGAATTATTAAAAATGCCAGTTGGTGATGCGATGGTTGGTCGTGTTGTTAATCCACTTGGAGAGCCAGTTGATGGTAAAGGTCCAATTGAAACTACAGAGTCTAGACTTTTAGAAGACAAAGCTCCTGGAATTATGGCTAGAAAGTCAGTTCATGAGCCACTTCAAACAGGTATTAAAGCGATTGATGCACTCGTACCAGTGGGTCGTGGTCAAAGAGAGCTTATTATTGGTGATAGACAAACAGGTAAAACAACACTTGCGATTGATACAATTATTAATCAAAAAGGTCAAGGGGTAACTTGTATTTATGTAGCGATTGGTCAAAAACAATCAACAGTTGCTTCACTTGTTAAAAAGTTAGAAGAAGCTGGTGCAATGGAGTACACAATTATTGTTAATGCTTCTGCCTCTGAATCAGCTGCATTCCAATTTTTAGCTCCTTATGCTGGTGTTACCTTAGCTGAGTACTACATGAACTCTAGCAGACATGCCGTTATTTTTTATGATGATTTAACCAAACATGCTGTTGCTTATCGAGAGATGTCATTGATTCTTCGAAGACCTCCAGGTAGAGAAGCATACCCAGGGGATGTTTTTTATCTTCACTCAAGACTTCTTGAAAGAGCTGCAAAGCTTTCAGATGCTAATGGTGCTGGTTCAATTACTGCATTTCCAATCATTGAAACTCAAGCTGGTGATGTTGCTGCTTATATTCCAACCAACGTAATTTCGATTACTGATGGACAGATTTTCCTTGAAACAGATCTATTTAACTCAGGTGTTAGACCAGCTATTAATGTTGGACTTTCAGTATCTAGAGTTGGTGGTGCTGCACAAATTAAAGCGACTAAGCAAGTTGCTGGTACATTAAGACTAGACCTTGCATCATACAGAGAGCTTCAAGCATTTGCACAGTTCGCTTCTGATCTTGATCCACACTCTAGAGCACAGCTTGAGCGTGGTGCTAGAATGGTTGAGGTACTTAAACAAGGACCTTACGCACCAATTCCTATTGAAAAACAAGTTATTATGATTTTTGCTGGTAACTCTGGTATTCTTGATGACATTCCTGTTTCTGCTGTAACAAAGTTTGAAGCTGAGTTATATCCATTTATGGATGCGAAGTATTCTTCAGTAATTGACTCTATTAAAGAGAACAAAAAAATTACAGATGATAATAGCGCTGACTTAACTAAAGCATTGGAAGATTTCAAAGAATCTTTTTCGGCATAAGGCTAAAATATGGCAAACTTAAAAGATATTAAGCGTAAAATTTCGAGTGTTAAAGGTACTCAAAAGACGACACGTGCGATGAAACTTGTTTCATCGGCTAAACTTAAAAGAGCAGAAGAAGTTGCAAAACGCTCTAAAGTTTATTCAGTGAAGTTAACGGAGCTTTTAAACGAGATTGCACAAAAGATAAGCCAAGGTAATGAAGAGGGGATTGATAATGTTTTCTTTAAAGAAAATAAAAATCCTAAAAATGTAGATGTTGTTTTTGTAACATCAGATAAAGGTCTTTGTGGTGGGTTTAACTCACAGACGATTAAACGTGCTTCACAAGTTATGGAGAGCTTTGGCTCTGATGTAAAGGTACGCTTGTCTGGTGTTGGTAAAAAGGGTATTGCATTTTTCAAGTATAATCAAGTTGAGATGTTAAATCAAATTGATGACTTAAGTTCAAAGCCTAACTATGAAAGATCAACTGAATTGATTTCATCTTTGGTTGAAGACTATGTAAATGGAAAAACTGACAAAATTATACTTATTCATAATGGATATGTAAATATGATTATGCAGAAAATTCATGAGCAACAACTTCTTCCTGTTGACACGTCAAAGTTAGAAATAACTAAGAGTGTTGCAATGTCTGAGTTAGAAATTGAACCAGATGATGATGACACATTACTAGATGCATTGGTGAAAAAATATATTGATTACACAATGTATTATGCGTTACTTGATTCATTGGCTGCTGAGCATTCTGCTCGTATGCAAGCAATGGATGCAGCAACAAACAATGCTGGTGACATGGTGAAGAGCTTACAAGTTAAATATAACAAAGCAAGACAAGAAGCGATTACGACTGAACTCATTGAGATTATCAGTGGTATGGAATCATTGAAATAAGAATAGGAGAATAGATTATGACAGGTAAAGTAGTACAAGTACTAGGTCCCGTTGTTGATGTTGATTTTACGGATTACCTTCCAGCTATCAACGAAGCATTGGAAACTACAATTGGTGAGCAGAGATTAGTTCTAGAAGTTGCAGCACAATTAGGTGACAACAGAGTAAGAACAATTGCTATGGATATGAGTGAGGGTCTTGTAAGAGGTCAAGAAGTTAGAGCTACTGGTGATTCTATTAAAGTTCCAGTGGGTGAAGAAGTTCTAGGTAGAATTTTCAATGTTATTGGTGATACTGTAGATGACGGTCCTGAGTTTTCAGCAAAAGAATACCGTTCAATTCACAGAGATCCTCCATCATTTGAAGAGCAAAGTACAGCCACTGAAGTTTTTGAAACTGGTGTAAAAGTTGTTGACCTTCTTGCTCCATATAACAAAGGTGGAAAAGTAGGATTATTTGGTGGTGCTGGTGTTGGTAAAACTGTAATTATTATGGAACTTATTAACAACGTGGCTATGAAACATTCTGGTTATTCAGTATTTGCTGGTGTTGGTGAAAGAACTCGTGAAGGAAATGACCTTTACTTTGAAATGGAAGAGTCAAATGTACTTGACAAAGTTGCACTGTGCTACGGTCAAATGAGTGAGCCTCCAGGAGCACGTAACCGTATTGCCCTTACAGCACTTACAATGGCTGAGTACTTTAGAGATGACATGGGACTAGATGTTCTTATGTTTATTGATAACATCTTTAGATTTGCACAATCAGGTTCTGAAATGTCAGCACTTCTTGGTCGTATTCCGTCAGCTGTTGGGTATCAACCAACATTAGCATCTGAAATGGGTAAACTTCAAGAAAGAATTACGTCAACAACAAAAGGTTCAATTACTTCTGTTCAAGCAGTATACGTACCTGCAGATGACTTGACAGATCCAGCTCCAGCTTCTGTGTTTGCTCACTTAGATGCAACGACAGTACTTAACCGTTCTATTGCTGAAAAAGGTATTTACCCTGCCGTGGATCCACTTGACTCAACATCAAGAATGCTTGATCCAACAATCGTAGGTGAAGAGCATTACGCTATTGCACGTGGGGTTCAGTCTATTCTTCAAAAGTATAAAGATCTTCAAGATATCATTGCGATTCTTGGTATGGATGAACTTTCAGAAGATGATAAAAATACCGTTGAAAGAGCAAGAAAAATTGAAAAATACCTTTCTCAGCCTTTCCACGTTGCTGAAGTATTTACAGGTAGTCCAGGTGTTTATGTTGAACTTGCTGATACATTGGCAGGGTTCAAAGGTCTTATCGAAGGTAAATACGACGACATGAGTGAAGCTGCTTTCTACATGGTAGGTAACATGGATGAAGCAATTGCTAAGAATGAGAAAATTCAAGCGAAAAACAAAGAATAAGGAGTTTTATTATGGAACTCATGAAACTTGAAATAGTAACACCTGAGGGTGTTATTTTCGATGATGAAATAAAACAAGTCACCGTTCCTGGTGGCGAAGGCGAGTTTGGTGTTTTAGCTGGACATGCTGCCATTGTTTCTCTTTTAGCTTCTGGTGTCATTACAATTGAGCGTAAAGATGGACGTGAAGTTCAAGTTGCGATTAACGGTGGTTACATTAAAGTTGAAGAAGAAAAAACATTGTGTATGGTTGATGGTGCTGTAGCACTTTCAGGTGAGGACACAAACTTAGCTAAAAACATAGCTTTAGCAAAAGACTTACTAGAAAAAGCACAGGCATCTACTTTAACCGTTGCAGCTGCTGTAAGCAAATTTGATAATATCAAAAAATAACTTCTTATTTCTCCACGTTTTACGTGGGGATTTAGTTCCACTCTTTTTCTCAACTAAGTTCTATATTTTTAAGATAAGATACTAATTTAAAAAAGTTATTTTAACTATAAAGGCACTCAAATGATGAAAGCAAGGCACATTTTATTTAATACCTCTTGGGATGAATTTGACATGGGAACCTGTAAGTTCGATGTGAAGTTCTTTGACCAATTTATTCCTTTTTTCCTCTTTCAAGACCATAAACCCAAACCAGCATTGACTGAAAAAATGATTGTAGCGATTAATAATATAATGGTATTAGATGCTAAAAAGCAGGATTTATATTTTCAAGAATTTGGTGAAAATTCTGAGATTAAAGTAAGGGAAATTCACATAGATCAAGAACATGATGGATTAGATGGGGTTTATTCAGAAATTATAATGGATATGCCGACTAGTGAGTACATGAGTCTCATTGTCAAAGATGGTCAAATTGTTCATCTTGATAAAGACGGTACTTATTTAGAATCACTTAAGATTAAAAAATAGCAATATTAACTTAGAGCTTTTTTTCTTTTGCTACAATACTTCAAAAAGGACAATTCATGTCTCAAATTTCAAAAATAGAATCAATAGAAGGTGCATTTTTTGGTGCCTTAGTTGCTGATGCACTTTGTTTAGGCTCTCATTATGAATACGATGCCAATAAAATTTATGCTGCTTATGGTAATAAAACCATTGAGAAGTACATGTCTCCTGGTGAAATGATGGGTGGTCAAACACATGGTATTGGCTGGGGTGAACGTAATTATCATCCAGGTAAAACAGCTGGTGGAACTACAGATTATGGTGATTATAATGTACTTGTTTTAGAGCATTTAGCAGCAATAGCCAATCCTCCTAGAGAATTTGATGTTAAAGCCTTATTACCTCATTGGATGAATCGTTTAGAAAATGGTTGGGGCTCTTGGATATGTACGATGACCAAAGAGACTTATGCTCAAGTTAAACAAGGGGTTCCTGTTGAAAACTTAGGTGGTATTTCAAATGCCACAGCCATTCGCCATGTTGCTACTCATGCCTATTATGATGATGAAGAGAGCATTGCTAAAGTTTCTAGACAAGTTATGTTTACACACAGAGATAAAGATGCTTTAGATGGTGGTGAATTTTTTGCACGTGTGACGCATAGGGTTATAAATGGTATGACTCCAGCAGATGCTATTGAGTCTGTGGCGATACAAATGGGTGGGTTTATTGAGTCTAAAGTAAAACAAGCCATTGCCAAGTACCAAGAAGCAACGGATGAAAATTCACAACTTTCTAAAGAACAATTTTGTGATGATTTAGCATTGACTTCTATGGCGATGCTTTGGGATGTTGGTCGTTCTGAACCCATAAAAGTTGGTAAGGCATCTCCTACTCAAGGAACATTACCTGGTTCGGTTTATTTTATTTTGAAATACATGAATGAAGAAGATGGATTGAACAAAGCAATTGCTGCTAATGCAATGGTTGGGGGGGATAATGCTTCAAGAGGAATTGCCATAGGTATGGTGCTTGGGGCTTACTTTGGGGTTAGTAGCATTAAGCCATTATGGAAAGATACGTTAACTCAGTGGGAATATTGTGAAAGACTTTTACATAAGTTACCGTTGTTAAAAGCATAAAATAGAAGAACTTATTCCTAAGATATATGGGAATAAGAGGGGGAGGGTTTACTCTCCACCAATTTTAGACATAAGTCCGAAACTTTTTACAAAGGGAACAGCCATTTTAGGATTTTTAATCATTGCTCCGAAATCACCAGTTACAAACTTTAATTTACCCATAGTTACAGCCATACCCATGCTTGTCATGGTTAAAGGTTTTTTAATCCATTTTTCCCAATTTTCTTGTGTTCCTCTCATGTCCCAGCTTACTTCTTCTCCATTATAGTCTCCAGCACGTGTACACACACCATTTTCTACAATAAAAACACCACGTGGTTTCTCTTCATCTTTAAATCCACAAGCAATTACTGAGTTAAAATTTATTTCTGCTAATGCACCACTTACTTCTGGTTCTGCATTCCACTCATCTTTTAATTGATTCATCCACTCGCCACTACAAATTTTTGCCATATTTTTTCCTTATTTTTAATAGTTTATTTATATTATAACTATGTATCATTATATATTAAAAGATATTCCAAAGGCTAGTTATAATGATGAATGAATGCGTTGAAGAGTAAATTTATTTATTACTGTTTCTATAGGAAGCATTGAGCAATAAAGAATTAATTCTATTGCTCAAATTAGGACTAAAGTTTTAGGCCGTCTTCTCATCTATAAAGTTTTGAACAAAGTTTTTGATATCAGCATAAACAAAAGAATCTCGGTACTCTTTGATTTTACCACCACTTGCATTAGGGTGTCCTCCACCATTTCCTATTTCTTCTGCCATTTTTGAGACATCGAGCTTATTGTTAGAACGTAAAGAGAAATTTCCACGCCAGTTGATGTCCATGTAAAAGTCATAATCAGGGTTTTCTACTAAAAAAGTGTTACCTAAGATAGAAGTATTTCCTAAACTGTACCCAAGTAAACCTTTTTTACCACGATACTTAATGGTGAGACGTTGTTTGTCGTTACTAAGCAGTTGTGTAACATAAAAGGCAGCAAGGTTATCTTTGGTATTGTCTTCTTCTTGTTGGAAAAAAAGTTTTTTTAGTCCGTGAATGGCATCATCTAAAAGAATGTGGGCATTTTCTTTTTCTACATGGTTTTTCATGGCTTCAATGAGTGAAAGTTTTAATGCTCTATCTTTGGCAGGAAAGAGGGTACGGTTAATTTCTCTAGCTCCTGAAATCATGCCCAAACCAACTTTTCCAAATTCAAAGAGTTCGTCATCACTGACCCAGATGTCAATCGCATTGATGGCTTTTACAATTTGAGCGAAGTTTTTTTCTTTGTCAAAGTCATAATGTTTTTGTAACCAGTCATAAGTAATAAGTGTGGCACAACGATTGGTGTCTAAAAAATACCATGCATACTGTTCAGCTGTTTTCTCTCCTGAACCATGGTGGTCTAGTAGTTGAATTTTGCCCCCCACTTCCATCACCTGGGCTTCTAACCATTTTGCTTCTTTAGTAGTAAGATTTAAGTCCGTTACTAAAATAATCTGTTCATCATCATTTCCTAAAAACTTTTCGCGTTTAATGGCTGTAATAATTTCTTCAAGTCTTGCTTTTACTTCAGGTCCGTAGTTTGCATTGTAAGAAGTTAGTTTGTACTTGTGTTGCCCATGTTGCTCATTGAAACAAGCATTGGCTAGGTATTGACAGCCGTAGCCATCAAGGTCTATGTGTGATAAGTGGTAGATGTTCATGTAGTAAAAATATCCTCTAAAGTTAGGTCGTGTAAAAATGTATCTATTTTGTTTTGAAAAGTGTTTAAAAAAGGACTAATGGTACAAGAACCAATGCTTCCATTAGGACAAGTACCTGTGTATTGAGTACAGTCAAATACAGCAGGTGTTTTACCTTCTGCAGCGATGATAATGGAAGCAATAGAAATAGAGTTACTCTCTTTTATCAATCTGAATCCACCATGAGCACCTTTTTTAGACTCTAAGATACTTGCTTTGGCAAGTCCTTGTAAAATTTTAGCTAAAAAACTTTTAGGAATAGAAAGCTGAATTGCAAGTTGCTCTGCACCTATAGGCTTTTCAGAGTTTTTAATGATGTCAAGAGCAAGTAGGGCATATTCGCTAGCACGGGTAAGTAACATAAAAGTCTCTGTCCTTAAATTTAATTCTGTCTAATTCAGACTATTTTACTCTAATTTAGATTAAAGATACTTTGTTAGCTCTTTTTAAATAAATAGTGCTAGAATGTCAATGCAATTTCATAGGCTCTTAAATGCATGTGAAAAATCAAACTACCAATCAGGAGGTCATTATGGCTTTAGATACGGCTAAAAAGCAAGAAATCATTGCTAAATATTCAAGAGGCGAGAACGATACAGGTTCTACAGAAGTGCAAGTTGCGTTAATTACTGAAAGAATCAAGTACTTAACTGAACACCTTAAAATTAATAAAAAAGATCATTCTTCAAGACTAGGTCTTCTTAAGCTTGTTGGTCAAAGAAGAAGACTAATGAGATACTTAAGAACAGTAGATCTTGGTAGATGGAATGCTATTAAAGCTGACATGGGTATCAGAAACTAGTACTTTTCTTTTCTTATGACATAAGGAACTTTCCTTATGTTAATTTTTTACTTTACTATTGTAAAGTATTCTTATCTCTTCTCTTATTTTAATTAGTATTCAACCAACTCTTAATATTAAGAAACTTGCTTAACACTGAAAAACTATATTTTATAATTATCAAATAAAAACTAGTAAATTGTGAAAAATATGCTAGAATAAAGCAACAGAAATGAGTTGTATCATTGCTTTTGATTTTCAGAAATAAAAATAATAAAGAATTAAAATTTGTGTACCCCTCTTGTTAAAAAAAAGAACACTTTAGTAACACTTTAACCATATATACTCTTTTTAAAAAATGGAAAGAAAATATATATGATGAAAAAATTAATCTACTTGATAATTAGCCCTCTAGTTTTTATTGGTTGTTATGCAACTCCAAATATGGATAATATAAGCTCTTCAAATAGAGGGGTGAATGTTAAAGCTACTGAAAAAATAATAGAACAACGTGTTGCCTTAGTAGTTGGAAATAATGATTATATAGGTCGATTATCTAAACTTAATAATCCAATTAATGATGCCCGTGCCTTAAAAGATATTTTGGAAAAAAGAGGTTTTGAGGTTATTTATGCTGAAGATGGTGGCAAAAAAAACATGAAAGAAAATTTAAATAAATTTTATTCGAAAATAGCAAAAGGAGGGGTAGGCATGTTCTATTTTTCAGGGCATGGTATTGAAGTTGATGGACAAAATTACCTCATTCCTATAGATGCAAAGATAGAGGCAAAAAGTGACACAGAATATGAAGCGATTGCCTTAAATAAAATTACCAAACGAATGGAAAATAGTGGGAATCGTCTAAATATTGTTGTTTTGGATGCTTGTCGAAATGATCCTTTTAGTAGGGCTGTGGGGATAGGAGGATTGGCAAAAGTTGAACCTATAGGAATGTTTGTATCGTTTTCTACTGGAGCTGGAAGTGTGGCAAGTGATGGACGTTCAGGAGAAAATGGACTTTTTACAAAATCTTTAATCAAATATATGAAGCGAGGGTTAGATCTAAGAGATGTATTCCAACAAACTCGAAAAGAGGTTTATCAAGCATCAAACCATAAACAATTCCCTGCGATATATGACCAAACCATTAATGGAAAATTTTATTTTACTCAGCCTAATATATCGAAAACAAATGCCATTGTAGCTAGTACTAAGGTAGCTGAACCTGTTGGAACTTCAACTGTAAATTCAGTTTCTGTTCCTATAAAATTAGCTACTAAAGAATCTATGGAAAATAAAATTTATTCTTCTAAAGTAATTATAAAACCTTCTTTATCAAAAATGATAACGGTAGACAATAGTACACGTAATTATAATGATATGTTAGAGATTATTTTTGATGTTGAAAATAAAAGTCATCGTAATATTAATGTAAAATACAAGGTTAAATGGCTTAATAATGAAGGTTTTGAAGTAGGGGAAGCACTCTCCTCATGGCAACCAATTTTTATTGATGCAGAAGATTCTAAGAAAGTTAGAGAAATTGCTCCTATGCCTACAGCTAGTAGTTATAAACTTTATTTTAAATAAGAAAGAATAATAAATGATAAATAAAAAAAGTGTAATTATAATAATAATGATATCTTTAATGATTGGTTGTGCTTCTGATAATAGTGGAAAAGTTGTGAGAATTGATCCTAGAGAACTTAGAGACAGCGATGCAAACTATGGTGTAGAAGATTTACATATTTTTACAAAAAGTATGATTCAGTCCATGTTGGCATCAAAACCTTTTTTTAAGACCAAGCCTTTTTTATCACTTAGAGGCATAGAAATAGGTAAAGGAGTTGATGAGCATATAGATACAGGGCTTATTAATAATAGTATTCGAACTAATTTAATTAAAACAACTAAAGTAAATTTTGTTGATGCTAAATATGCTCAAACCCTAGATAAAAAAGAAGTTAAAAATGTTGATTATATCTTAAGTGGAGATATACATGCAATTAAAAAAAATAATACAAAAAATGTTGACAATTTTTATATGTTAAGTTTAAAATTAACAGATAGTAAAAGCTCTAAGATTGTATGGACTGAAGATAAAGAGATACGTAAAGTAATTTTAAAATGATTAAGTATTTTCTATTCTGTATACTTCTTTTCGTGAATATTGCTTGTACTCAAGAATCTAAAGTATTGAGTGCTACTGACAATAAAACTATAAATTTAACTTCTCTTCGCTGGAATGCAGATGACCTTCAAGAGTTGAGTCATAAAATGGTACAAAATATTTTAGCTTATAAAAAAATAGATACTTCAAAAGATAAAACTTATTTTTTGAGTAATATCAGAAATGATACCTATGACCAAATTGATACCGAGATGTTTAAAAATAAAATCATTTCAGCTTTGATTAAAAGTACTAAATTAAATTTTATGGAAAAGCATACTGATACAGTAGATTATTTTTTTGAAGGGAAAATTTCTAGTATTTTAAAAAAAAACAACGCTACTAAAGATATGTTTTTTAATTTTAATTTAACATTGACCAATAGTAAGACATCTACTGTTGTATGGAGTGAAGATATAAAGATTCGTAAACTTTATAAACGTCCTCTTATCTCATGGTAAAACTTATGTTTAAAGAAGGTAGTATCCTTCGCCTTTTTGGTTTTTGAACAGTTCAATAGGGAGTTTAGATTTTAATTTTCTTATAAATGATTTAACAGCATCTACACTTGGAGACTTTTCATAGTCCCACATATATTCATACATCATATCATAGGTGACTGTTTGATTTTCAGATAAAAGTTTTAAAAATATTTTCTCTTTTTTTGTTAGTTTTATAGTTCTGTCATTGATAGTTAGAAGACTATTATCACAAGTTAATTTGATATTTTTACCTAATTCTTTTTGATTATTTAGTTCAAAAAATTCTAAAAATTTATCTAAAAGTCTTAATATTTTTTGTGTGGTAAAGGGTTTAGTTACATAGGTTAATATATTTAAATCAATAGACTCTAAAAGATAATCGGTATTGGTATAGGCTGATAGGATTACAATGGGAAGTTCTTTTTGATATGCTCTGATATGTTTGCAGAGTTGAATCCCATCTGTATTTGGCATATTGATATCAGTAATCATGATATCTATGATATTTTGATTTTCAAGATAAATATCATAAGCTTCATCTCCATCTGAGGCAATGAGTATCTTATCAAAAAAATTATTGAGTATTAACGAGATGTTTTTTTGAAGTTCTAAATCATCTTCAACATATAAAATTATTTTAGTTTTTAAAAATTGGTATTTTTTATTGATCATAGTGGTAACCTTATTGTAAATATTGTATTTTTATTTTTACTTTTCACTTCTAGTTTTCCATTAAAATGACTTTCGATAATTACTTTAGAAACATATAATCCTAGACCTAAATTAGTAGCATTTTTTTCAGATTTGGTTGAGAAATGTGCGTCAAAGATTTTATCAATATACTCTTTTTTAATTCCTCCTGCTTCATCTTCAATAGAGATAATATATTCGTCTATTTTTGCTTTTGTAGAAATTTTTATGGTTGCATTCTTTTTTGAAAGTTCAATTGCATTTTGAATAATGTTAATAATAACTTGAATTAATTCATTTGGATAAATGAAGGCTTCTCTATCTTTATCAAAGTTCTTATCTAATAGAATGTCTTTCTTTTCTAGTTCATTCTCTAAAAAGCTCAATGCTTTATTGATTATAGGTAAAATAGGATATGTTTCTTTAATACTCTTAGGTTTATAAAATTCTTTAAAATCATCTATTGTCTCCGATAAAAACTCGGTATGTTCTTCAATGCTGTTGAGTGCTTGATCTAATTTTTCAGTGGAAATAGTATTTCCCATCATTCCTTGCAAACGTAAATTTGAAGCTATTGAAGCTATTTTACTAATAGGTTGTCGCCACTGATGAGAAATCATACTGAGCATTTCTCCTGCTTGAGCCAATCGTGATTGAGTGAACATTGCTTTGTGACTCTCTTTAATTTCTTGTTCATAATCACGGATAAGCATGTTCATAATTTTTGAAAAAAGAATAGAAAGGATTATAGAAATAATAACTACAATAAAGAGCAATTTTAAATTACCCCAAAGCTCCTCATCAAGTTTCTTTTCTAATTTTTTTTTCTTCTTCTTTATAGAAGATAACGCATTCTTTTCACTTATTATAATATAGTAATTTGTTGTTTTTATTTTCTGAACAAGGGCAACTTTATCTATAAAATTATTATTTATACAGTCTGTACCTTGATACTTAATAAAGGTATCATTATTGGCTGCATCAATCAACTTAGAAATAATACTCTCTTGATTAGATGCTTGTACCATTTCAAATAGTCTTTCTCCACAAGGGTGTCTAATGATATTGACAATATTTCCTTCTTTTTTAAAAAAGAAAATAAATCCATTATCATATTTAATCGAAGCAACAAATTTAAATATTTCTTTTGTTAGTATAATTTTAGAGTTATTTTTATTTTGAGTATAGATATAGTTCATAAAGGATTCTATATACTTTGCTTTTTCTTTAAGAAAAATTTTATGCTTTTGTCTAAGTTCTTTTTCATAGGTTGAGAGTTCTTTTTTACTATAAGCTTTATGTTGATACTTTAAAGCAATAGAGACAGATATCCCATAAAATAATATTAAAAAAAGAGGAAAGATAATAGTAATGCTAAGAAGATGTTTTGTAAATATCTTTTTTAGATTCATTAAATTTTTCCCTACTTAATAATATTTTATTAGATAATAACATATTTGATAAGAAAGTACAATAGAGCTATTGTAAAATAATTAATTTTTGAATAAAATAATAAGAAAATAAATATTAAGAAAAGCCTTAGAAATTGATAGACTAAGTAATTAATAATAATATGGTTGAGTGTCTTTAAGGTGTGTTTACAATTAAGTATTATTTAACAAAGAAGTCAATTTTATCAACCAAGAGAACTGGTTTTTCTTTATTTAATAAGATGCCTTTACTTTTATCTTTCTGCTTGATTTGAATGTTTTTTAAATTCTTTTCATTCATATTTTGAATATTTTCAATAGGGTCATCACTTAAGAGTACAAAAATAGTTGTTTTTTCTTTTTTACAATTTTTACAATCTTTTGTTGTATTGATATCTTTTCCTTCAAAGTCTTCAGGGAATTTTAATTTACCCATTTTTTTCTTTTCAATTGTTTTTTCATTAGGATAAAGGAGACTTGTACCCCTTTTTTTATCAACATATATTAAATAGACAAATCCTTCTTCTGAACCTGTATTGATTGAAAATTTAAGTGATTCATTGGCTGAATTTTTTTTTTCTAGAGCTTCTGTTGAATTTATAAAAGTAAACAGAAATAAAAATAAAAATAAAAGTATTTTTTTTGACGGTTGTACTGAGTTCATCATTAATCCTTGATTTTATTGTGTTGAAAATCAATTATATAAAAAAAAAATGAAAATAAAAGAAGTATAAAATGAAAAATAAATGAAAACTATTTAATATAGTTTTATTAGTATTATTAGTTTTTTAAAGAAATCAAAAAACAACACTTTTTAGACACTTAAGTGTATTAGTATGAGCTAACATTTTGTAAAATCAAGGGGTTTTTATGTCAAAAAAACAGATATATTTATTTTTTCTATTAAGTTCAATATTAAGTGCTGAAGTATTGAGTGATAATAACAATAGTTATTCACCTAAAGATGATGCAATACAGATTGCTGTTGAGATGGGTGGAAAAACCAATTTTTGGAATCCTGGTATCAATGGTAATGTTATGGACTATGATACTGAAGGGCTTTATTTAGGTTTTGCAAAGTTGAAATTAAAACTTTATAACAATGATGTTTTTACACTTGAAAAGTATGATACTTTTTCAAATACAGATAATCAAAATGATTTATTATCATCTTATAAAGATGATCGTAAGCATGAATCTTCTATTGATGGAGTACGTATTTCTGTACAATTAATGAAAATTGTGAACTTTCTTTTTGACAAAGAGTGGTTAACGGGTTTAAATTATGAATTTAATACACGAAATTTTTTAGGTGATGCCACACTATTACAAACGAGTAAATATTGGTATGGAAGACTTGATGGTGGCGTAGATGGTGAAGACTATAGTCGAATTGAAGTGGGAACGAACTTAGCATTTAAGACCAAGTTTACAAGCCATAAGCTTTCCTATAGATTTGAAGATGCCATCAATTTTACAAAAGGAGATTTTGTTTCCTTTGGTGTTTTTGATGAAGAGTGGTCTAGACCAACTTTTGTGGGAGATACATTGCTAGGGGAAGAACCTCTGATTTTTGATGCAAATTATTATGCACGAGGTTTAAGCTCTAGTGTAGGAGTTAAAACAGATAACTATCTTGTTGAAGGGTATGTAGATTATGGTTTGGATAGTCGAATGGATATTATTCAAAAAGGGGGTAACTACTCTAGTCTAAATAAAGATGTAGATATGTATAGAGTGGGAGGAAGAGCTAATTATACATTTACTGATGTATATAGAACAAGTTTTTTTACAACAGATATTATTGTTGGTGCAGAAATGCAATATAATCAATTAACTCAAGGAGGAGTAAACGTGCTTGATGCTGAAACACTCTATGGGGTTAATGCAGGAATTGAAGTTAGCTTCTAAGATTATGACTAATAGATTTTCATATATTCTAATTCCTATATTATTGCTACTTACAGGGTGTAAAATGGCTTCTAATTTATTAGAAAGTACTATTTATCCTAAAAGTCATAATTATGCTAAGGGTAGTAAACTTCTTAATACTTGCAACTTTAATGAGGTAGCTGAGCTTCTTGATAGTAATAAAAATAATTTTTTAAAAAACTCAGAAAAAGGATTGCTCTCTTATTATCAAAATGAATCTAAAGGGTCAAATGATTATTTTGATATTGCCATTGAGACTTATAGAAACAATGAAAATAAAGCACTTTTTGATGTTTCAACATTTTTAACCAAGGAGTATCAAGGAGAAGGTTATGATAAAGTTTTTTTACATAATTATAAAGCAATTAATTACTTGATGCTAGGGAATGCAGAATCAGCTCGAGTTGAAGCAAGAAATTCAAACATATCTCAACAAGAAGCACGTTTAAAATTAGATAAATTAAAAAGTAAAGAAAAAAATAGTACCAATAATTATTTACTCTCACGATATGATAAACTTTTTAACAGTGTCGATGCTAAACATAACCCTTATCAGAACCCTTTTGCTTATTATATTTCAGCTTTAAGTTATGCAGAAGATAAAGATTATGGCAATGCAGTTATTGACATACGAAAAGCACTTAAGTTTTCACCAAACTCTAAAATTTTAAAAGAAAAACTAAAGCTGTACAGTAAGAAAAAACGAATTGATTCTGTGGAACTTTTTTTTGATATAGGACAAAGTCCTTTAAAGTCACAAGTACAACTAGAAATGAAATTAGGGAATGGAGAGAAACGAATGGTATCACTACCAACTTTTTCTTTATCCCAAAGTCTTATTGATTATATTGAAATTGTTGATAGTAAAGGGGCTTTTGTAGCCAAAACTTCTCTTTTAAATGATATTAATGCAATAAAGATAAATGAATTTAAAGAGAAGTTACCAGCGATGCTTTCTATTATATCAGGAGAACTAGCCTTGTCTACTGCCTCAGAAGCCTTAAACAATAGCCAATCTAAACTACTTGCTGGAATTCTTAAAGCAGGTATGGCTATTTACAGTCAAAATGATATAGCGACATGGTCTCTTTTACCTCAGAAAATATTAGTAGCTTCCTTTCAAGTTACTAAAAATGAAAATTACAAAATGATAATACATACAAAGGATGGTCGCGAATTAGGTGAGTACCCTTTGACTCTTGGTAAAAACAGCTCAACTAACAATATCTATAAACACTTTTTCTTAAAGGAAGAAAAAATATGTTATTAGACAAATTAATTATTAAAGGATACAAAATGAAAAAAAATATAGCCTATATGCTTCTTGTAAGTATTATTATTCAAGGATGTGGAGGGTCAGATACTGGTGGAAAATCTTCTTTTACGACAGGAAATCAGTCTCCATTAATTGATGCTAAAACCAGTTATGATATTCCAGAGAATCAGAAAGAAGCATTTGAGATTAAATCAACTGATAAGACTTTAGTATCGTACTTTATAGCAGGAGAAGATGCTGCTGATCTACATGTAGATATATTAACAGGAGAAGTTGTTTTTAGAGAAAAAACAGACTTTGAAAAAAAACCAATGTATAAGATTACAGTTGTAGTACAAGATAAGGTTAACAATAGAGCAGAGCAGAATGTTACTTTAAATATTACCAATATTGATGAAGCAACGATTCCTGTTATTACTCAAACAGATATTCGAGGTTCATTTACTGAGGCTGAATCTCAAAAAGCTTTTACGACTGTTTGGAAAACAGATAATGAGGGCGTTTCTAATGACAATCAAATTAAAATTCCTACCATAGGTGATGGTTATGATTATCGTGTTGATTGGGGTGATGGAACCATGACCACAGGTGTTACAGCAGATATAGTGCATACCTATGCTACTAAAGGAATATATACTGTAAAAATTGATGGGAAATTCCCTCATCTTGCTTTTTCTAAAAATCGTGGAGCAGCTTCTGATTCTAAAAAAGTAATCTCTATGGAACACTGGGGTGAGATTGAATGGACTTCTATGGCAGGAGCTTTTGATGGTTGTAGTAATATGGTTGGTAATGCTAGAGATAAACCTAATCTCTCTAAAGTAACCAATATGGAATATATGTTTGTTGGTGCTGCAAAATTTAATCAAGATATAGGAGATTGGGATGTCTCAAATGTAACTAATATGTTATGCCTTTTAGGTAGTGCAAAAGAGTTTAATCAAGATATAGGAGCATGGAATGTTTCAAATGTAACAAACATGACTGCAATATTTTTTGGGAACGTAAAATTTAATCAAGATTTAACATCATGGGATGTTTCAAATGTAAGAGACATGACAAAAGCTTTTTATAAAACTAGTATATTTAATGGTAATATTGAAGAATGGGATGTTTCTAAGGTAACAAATATGTCAAATATGTTTTTTGATGCGAAAGCATTTAATCAAGATATCAGTAACTGGAATGTTTCTAATGTTACAGATATGTCCAATATGTTTTTTAAAGCAAGTGCATTTAATCAAGATTTAGAAAGTTGGGATGTTTCTTCCGTCACAAATATGGATGGTATATTTACAGAAGCTATAGGCTTAGATGCAATACCTTCTTGGGTTACAAAAAAGTAAAAGGAAAATACAATGCAATTCAAAAAAATATGGATTTTTATACCTTTGATTCTATTATACGGCTGTGGAGGAGGAGACTCTAGTGGAAGTTCCTCTTCTTTTAATGAGGGGAATGGTAATCCTGTTTTAAATAATATTGAAGTGGAAAATACTGCTAGTGAAAACCTTATTATTCCTATTGATGGTAAAGATATGACTATTCTTATAAAGGAAAATACAAGAGATGCATTTACACTAAAAGCTACAGATAAAACTAATTTAACGTATTATTTAACTGGAAAAGATATTAAGGATTTAGGAATTGATCCAAAAACAGGTTTTGTTTTTTTTAATGTTCCTACTGATTATGAAACAAAATCTAAGTATGAAATTTATGTTGGGGCTAGAGATTCTGTGAATAAAGAAACAGAACAAAAAATTATTATAACGGTAGAAGATATCAAAAATGAACAAGCTCCTATAATACCTATTGAAGTAAAAAATAGCTTAACAGAGGATGAAGAGAAATATTTTATTACAACATGGAAAACAGATAATGTTGGTATTTCTAATGATAATCAAATTATTATTCCTACTGTAGGAGATGGTTATAATTATAGTGTAGACTGGGGAGATGGTACAAGCTCTAAAAATTTAACATTAGATGGAAAACATACTTATGCTAAGGCAGGAACATATATTATTAAAATAATAGGAGCATTTCCTAGAATATATTTTGGAAAAAATGTTGATTATAATCTTGATACATTTGAAAATGATTCAAGAAAAATTCTTTCAATTGACCAATGGGGAACAAATGAATGGGAATCTATGGGAGGAGCTTTTACTGAATGTACTTATATAGAAGGGAAAGCAACGGATAAACCAAATTTATCAAAAGTAAAAGATATGAGTACCATGTTTGCTGTGAGTGCATTTAATCAAAATATTAATGATTGGGATATTTCTAATGTAGAAAACTTAAAATTGATGTTTTTCTTTAGTTCTTTTAATCATAATATAGCCAACTGGAATACTTCGAATGTGACAGATATGTCAGCTTTATTTGGATTGAGTAAATTTAATCAGAATATAGGAAATTGGGATACTTCAAAAGTTGAAAATATGGGTGGAATGTTTATGTTAAATCCTAATTTTAATCAAAATATAGCAGATTGGGATACTTCTAATGTGACGGAAATGTCTTTGATGTTTTTTTCTAGTACAGCATTTAATCAAAATATTCTTCAATGGGATACCTTTAAAGTTAAAGACATGTTGAGTATGTTTCAAGGTGCAAGTTCTTTTAATCAAAATTTAGAAGGTTGGAATATTTCGACAGAGGTAGATACCTCAAATATTTTTACACGTGCAGATGCGTTAAGTTTGATTCCTTCATGGTATAACATTGATAAAGATATGATTCAACGGCAATTTATTGTCATTGCAAAGAATACTTCTGTTGAGTCATGTAAAGTAGTTAATTTTATTGAGAATATACAAGGAGCTAAGTTTGGAGATGCTCTTGAATTTTATCAAAATATCAATAAAGCTACAGTCATTTCATCTTCTAAACAAGCGAACTCTTTTTGTTCTGATTATGCTAGAGTAGATGATGGAGAAAAATGTGTGAGTATTGATGCACAAGAATTACAAGGAGTTAGTTGTATTATTGGCTTTGACTTTTTAGAGGACGAATAAAAAAGATGTAGCACGGAGTTCTACTTTGTGTTAGCTTTTTTCTTTTCTAAAATCTTTCTATTCTTAAAAATAAAAATATACCTTTAAATATTAATAAAGAATTTTCATTTTATTTTCATTTTTTACCTTTTCTTTCTCATAAAAATCTCATTTTTATATTATATACTATTAATATATATTTATATATATTAAATTTAAAAGGAAGAATTATGAAAAAAATATTAACAAGTTTAGTAACAGTATCTCTACTTAGCTCAATAGCGATGGCTGGAGACTATTATGGAGGGGTAGATTTTGGTTTTGGAAAAGGAAGTAGTTCAATAAAGAGTGGAATATTGAGTCAAGATGATGATTTTTCAATAACAATTTTTGGTATACATGGAGGATATAATCTTGATTTAAATTCTAAACTAGAAGTTTCTTTTAAAAGTTTAAATTTTGACTTTGATGACGGTGGAGATACTGATGGACACCAATTTGGAGTAGATTATATCTATGTTTTAGATGAAGTATCTAAATTAAAGCCTTATTTAGGTGCTGGTATTTCTGTTAATAGTTTAGATGTTAAAATAGCAAATAGTGATACTATAGATGGTTTAGGTTTTAAATTACGGGCTGGAACATACTATGCGTTATCACCTCAATTAGATATTGGTGCAGAGTTAAATTATACTTATGTAGGCTGGGATGACTTAAAACATAAGGATACTAATGAAATTATAGAGAGTAGTAGTAACTTTTATGGCTTAGGCTTAAATGTAAATTACAAATTTTAAAAATTAAAGGATAAAAAATGAATAGAAAATTATTAGCAACATTAACAATAACAACGTTACTATTTACAGCTTGTGGAGGAGATTCTAAAGGTTCATCGGAATCAATTGATAGTCAAATAAAAAAACGTCAAGTAATTGTTATTGTCCATAATACTCCTTCAAATCTGTGTACACTCTCTAATATAAAAGCTGGTACAGAAGGAAGTAGTTTAGGAACTATTACACAAGTAGCAGATGTTATTGATAAAGATACTATGGTTAGTAAGTTTGAACAAACTAATGTAGATTGTCAAAAGTATGATAGAGAAAATGACTATGCTGTTTGTGGAATGTTTGATTGGGAAGAAGGAACAGGAAAAAGCTGTGTTATTGCTTTTGACTATGAGAAGTAAAAAATAAATTCTGGATAGTGGTATCATGAAATTATTGATTCACTGTCCATTTGGATATCTTCTTTCTTGTCAAAACTCTCTTTTTCTCCTAAAAATAAAAAATATATCATAAAATAGTAATCATTGAATATCATAAGTATATCTATCTGAGTATACTTTAGTCTAGTTGACTAAAGTATACTTACTGTAAAAACTCATCTTAACCTTGACAAAATAGACTCAATGTTATATAATGCGTCTAATCTTGAAGATATTACAAGTATTTAAAAGATAAAGACTAAGATAGGAGTAACATCTATTATGAGTAAAGAGAATGAAAATTCTAATGTTGAGACTGAAGTCGTAACTGAAGAAGTAGAAACATTTAAAACAGAAGAAGTTACAGAAGAAGTAGAAACTGAACTTGAAGTTGATGAACTTTCACAACTAAAAGCAGAGGTAATTGAATGGGAAGATAAATATTTACGTGCTCATGCAGATTTTGAAAACTCTAAAAGACTTTTAATCAAAGATAAAACGGCAGCTGTATCTTACGCAAATGAAAGTTTTGCGAATGATGTGTTGTCTGTTGTTGATTCTTTTGATTCTGCTTTAGCAATGATTGATACTACAGCAAGTGAAGAAGGTTCTGAAGTTTTAGAAAAAATTAGAGAAGGTGTGAATTTAACATACACACAACTTACTAAGGTTCTTGAAAAAAATGGGATTAAAGCTGTAGAGTGTGAAGGTGAATTTAACCCAGATATTCATCAAGCCATTATGCAAATAGAAAGTGAAGACAAAGAAGCTGGAGAGATTGTTCAGGTTTTACAAAAAGGTTATACTATTAAAGAACGTCTTTTACGTCCTGCGATGGTAAGTACGGCTAAATAGTAAAAATGCACCTAAAGTGGCATTTTAAATTTTAGAAATTAACTATAATAACAGAAATATAAATAACTATACAAAATAGTAAACAAAGGAAACAAAATATGAGTAAAGTATTAGGAATTGATTTAGGAACAACAAACTCGGCAATGTCAGTGTTTGAAAATGGTGAAGCAAAAATTATAGCAAACAAAGAGGGTAAAAATACAACCCCCTCAATTGTTGCATTTACCGATAAAGGTGAAGTTTTAGTTGGTGAGTCTGCTAAAAGACAAGCTGTAACAAACCCTGAAAAAACAATTTATTCTATAAAAAGAATTATGGGTCTGATGTTTGATGAAGATCATGCAAAATCAGCTAAAGAGAGATTACCTTACCACATTATTAACAGAAATGGTGCTTGTGCAATTGAAGTTTCAGATAAAACATATACTCCACAAGAGATTTCAGCAAAAATTCTTATTAAGTTAAAGGAAGATGCAGAAGCTTACCTTGGTGAGACGGTAACGGACGCTGTTATTACTGTACCTGCTTACTTCAATGATGCACAGAGAAAAGCAACAAAAGAAGCTGGTACTATTGCTGGTCTTAATGTTTTAAGAATTATTAATGAGCCAACATCAGCAGCACTGGCTTATGGTCTTGATAAAAAAGATGCAGAGCAAATCGTAGTTTATGATCTTGGTGGTGGTACATTTGATGTTACGGTACTTGAAACAGGAGACAATGTTGTAGAAGTACTTTCAACAGGTGGAGATGCTTTCCTTGGTGGAGATGATTTTGATAATAGGATTATTGACTTTGTAGCTGCTGAATTCAAAAATGAAACAGGTGTAGACATTAAAGCTGATGTTATGGCACTTCAAAGAGTTAAAGATGCTGCTGAAAATGCTAAAAAAGAGCTTTCATCTTCAACTGAAACTGAAATTAATTTACCATTTATTACAGCTGATGCTTCTGGACCTAAACACCTTATTCAGAAGATTACAAGAGCAAAATTTGAATCGTTAATTGATGACTTGGTAGCATCAACTATTAAAACAATCAAATCAGTTCTTACAGATGCAGATGTTTCTACTTCTGACATTAATGAGGTTGTAATGGTTGGTGGATCTACAAGAGTTCCATTGGTACAAGAAGAAGTTCAAAAGTTCTTTGGAAAAGAGCTTAACAAGTCTGTAAACCCAGATGAAGTTGTTGCCTTAGGTGCTGCGATTCAAGGTGGGGTTTTAAAAGGTGACGTTAAAGACGTACTTTTACTAGATGTTACACCTCTTTCTCTTGGAATTGAAACTTTAGGTGGGGTGACGACTAAAGTAATTGAAAAAGGAACAACCATTCCTGCTAAAAAGTCACAAGTATTCTCAACAGCAGAAGACAATCAACCAGCAGTAAGCATTAACGTTCTTCAAGGTGAAAGAGAATTTGCTAAGGACAACAAACAACTCGGTATGTTTGAACTTAGAGACATTCCAGCAGCTCCAAGAGGGGTTCCACAGATTGAAGTAACCTTTGACATTGATGCAAATGGTATTTTAACAGTTTCTGGTCAAGATAAAGGTACAGGTAAATCTCAAGAGATTAC
>CACVAZ010000064.1:2802-3968 GCA_902727995.1 uncultured Sulfurovum sp. | reverse complement strand
ATTAAATAATATTATCAGTTCATATATTAATTTAACATAATCTATATTTGTTAAATCATGTCATTATAAGCTTAAAAAAATCAAAAATAGTTCTTATGGCTATATTATATGTTAGACTTATTTTTAATTTATAAATAGGGTGAGACATTCATGGATAATATCGAAATTTTGTTAAGTGCGTTAGAAAATAGAGTCAATTTAATCATTGTTATTAGTATTTTTATATTGGCATTTATTGATGTAATTTTTAAAAAAGATTTGAAAAGTCAAATTGTTAGTTTGGGTGTATTGGGTACATTTATTGGTATCTTTATGGGCTTACAAGATTTTAATCCTGCCAATATGAAAAATAGTATTGATACCATTTTAATTGGTTTGAAAACAGCTTTTTTTACGTCTATTGCAGGAATGGGAACGGCTCTTATTTTATCAATATTTCAAAGATTATTTAATAGAAATTTGGATGATTCTGAAAATCAAGAGAGGATATTATCAGAAATTTCAGAGAAATTAAATCATCTTGAAAAACTCAATCAAACACAAGAGACCGATAAAATTATAGGTGAATTAGAACGCTTACGAACGGTACAGGCTGATACAAGAGATGAAACTAAAAAAGTTGCCATTTCTATAGATGAGTTACGAGTCAACTCTAATAAAGAAAATCAAGCGTTAATTTCTATTTTAAATACCAATTTTGAGAAGATGAATCATTCGCTTGAAATAGCCATTGAACAACTTTCAAAAGGTGCAACCGAAGAGATAATTAATGCCTTAAAGCAGGTAATTCAAGAATTCAATCAAGAGTTACAAACCCAATTTGGAGAAAATTTTGTAAAACTTAATGAATCGGTTATTAATTTGGTAGAGTGGCAAAACAACTATAAAAGTCACATTGAACATATTGAAAATCATTTAAATATTTCTAGTGCTTCTATTGAACAGTCCAAAGAGAGTTTAGAAATTATCTCGTCTAAAAATCAAGAAGTTCTTAGCGTTTATAGCCAATTACAAGATATTATTAATGTCTATGACCGACAGGTGCAAGAACTCACCCAACATTTACAAACCTATGCCCATTTAAGTAGCAGTGCTGAAAGTATGTTCTCGACCATTACCAATAATATATCCCAAACCAAAGAAGAGTTTACACATTTAACCGAACA
>CACVAZ010000064.1:0-2702 GCA_902727995.1 uncultured Sulfurovum sp. | reverse complement strand
AAATTTTAAATGACTTTTTCCCACGATATATTAAAGTTCTATCATCAAGAAAATATAAAAATGAAATTGATGAAATACGCATAGAAGGACACACCTCTGATAATTGGAATGGAACAACAAATGCTAAAGATATTTATCTAAACAATATGAAATTATCACAAGAGAGAGCCAACAATGTATTGTCATATTGTTATACGATTGATGCTCCTTTTATTCATGATAATAGAGTATGGTTAGAAGAACATTTTAGAGCCAATGGTATGGCATTTGCCAAATTGAAATACATGGATACAAATCAAACCATTTCCGATATTATCAAATCAAGACGTGTAGAGTTTAAAGTAGAAATGAAAACGGAAGAAAAAATTTATAAGATTTTAAAGGCATCAGAATAATGGAATTGGTTTTTTCAAATTTTCAAATTTTTTTAGATGCTGTTCAGTCTATTACCGAAGAAAAACTAGTCGAAGCCAAAAAAATATTAGAAACCTCTGGTAAAGATATAGAAAATATTTCTGATATTATTGTTAATGATAATGGTGAGCTATTTGATTTATTACCTGATGGAACATTGGTTAGAGTTAATCTATATATTGCAACTAAAGAGATAGATAGAAGATACACTTTAAATAGCATACAAAGTGGAGATTTATACAAATATCACCTTTATCAATGCAGTACCATCTCAACCATGTTCAATTCAGGAAGAAAGCATCGCTATAAACTAAATACGCGAGAAGATGGTACTTTTTTCTATACCTTTAATAATTCTAAGGGAAAAATATTAAAGATAATAAAAGATCAAAAATTAAATATTTGTAAAAATTGTCTCAAAAAATTTTTAGGTAAAAATTTTGTATCTGATTATGATGTGGCAAATTTTGATTTAAGAAAATTTCATCAACAAAATAGCAGTTTTTTTGATTTTGATACCTCTAGTATGGAAAAAGAGGAAGATGCAAAACCCAATGTATACAGTAGGAAATGGACACAAATATCAAACCAAATAAAAACAAAATATGATTATACCTGTCAAGAGTGTGGATGGCGACCTAAAACAGTTTATCAAAAAAAGTTCATACACACCCACCACCAAAATGGAGACAAACACAACAATAGGCAAGATAATTTAAAAGTTTTATGTATTAAATGTCATTCAGAAGTAGATACTTATCATACACGTATTAAATCATTAGAAAATTATAGAGAGTTTTTAAATTTATGAGTTAGAAGTATTAAAGAGTTCAAAACTTCCAATTATTTTAATTTTTTTTTATTAACTATTGATTCATAGAGTTGTGTTATAATCTTTGAGAAAACTTAAGGATAGATATCGTATGCAACATTATGGAATAGAGATTTTTAAAGAGTTAGATCAAAGTTTTGAAGAGAAATTTTTAGAATATGGTAAAGTGCTTTCTTTTAAAAAGAAGGAGACGCCGTTTTTTAATGATGAGCTTTCTAAATATTTTTACATTGTGCTTAAAGGTAAGATTAAAAGCTTTCAAATGAACTTGGAGAATGCTAAAGAGCAAACGCTTTTTGTTTACCGAGCAGGGGATATGTTTGATACCTTAGTACTGCTCGATGGAAAACCTCATGAGGTACTTTATGAAGTATTAGAAGCGACGGATATTTTACAATTACCCATGAAAAAAGTGCGTGAGTGGTTACGAACAAATGAACAGTTTAACAGTCATTTTTTCCCCTATATTGCCAGACAAATGCGTCATGCTGAGGGATTGGCTTCTGATTTATCATTGTACAGTACTTCTGAACGACTCTCAAAATTATTACTCCAAAACATGAATCCTAATGACGACCATTATTATCAACTTCTTCAGAACCTTTCGAAAACAGAAATTGCGAAACTTTTGGGTACAGTGAGAAATGTGGTGGAACGTCATCTTAAAGAGTTGGAGAGTCAGCAGATTATTGAAAATCAACGTAAAAATATTTACGTGAAAGATGTAAAAAAGCTTCTTGAAAACTCTGAACAACTTTTTTTAAATTAAAAAATCTTCAAGTGCCACTAAAGTAGCATTTTTTCTAGTGCCATTTATCTTATACTTTCTCATGTTTAAGCCTTTGGGATTAAACAACCATAACAATTTAAAGGATAACGAATGTTAGTAAAAAAATATGAACCTTTTCATGACATTAGAAAAAGTTTCGATTTGGTGAATGCCATTATAAATTCTGTGGGAGAACAGAAAAATGAAGAAAACAGTGTTGACTTTCATCCTAAAGTAAACACACGTGAGACAGAAGAAAATTATTATATTGAAGTTGAGCTACCTGGTGTTAAAAAAGACGATGTTAACATAGAAGTTGATGGAAATGTCTTAGCTATTTCAGGAGAAAGACTGGTAAAAGAAGAACTCAAAGATGAGAACTATCATAAAGTAGAGAGTCGTTTTGGTCTTTTTTCTCGAAGTTTTACCCTTCCTGAAAAAGTAGATGTTTCAAATATTGAAGCAGAAGTGGTAAATGGTATTTTAGAAGTACTAATCCCTAAATTAAAAGTAGATACTTCAACGAAAAAAATTGAAATTAAATAAGGAGTCAATGATGAGCGTAACAAAAGAAAAAATAATTGAAAATGGAAAAGAATTACTTAATGATGTTGAAGAGAAAATTGAACAAGGAGTAGAGGTTGCCAAAGAGACTCTTGCCAATGTTGCACGGCATCTTCCTTTAGC
>CACVAZ010000063.1:5512-33036 GCA_902727995.1 uncultured Sulfurovum sp. | reverse complement strand
TTGCTGCAAAACCAGCACCATTGGTTTTAATTCCAGCCATAGTTGTGATTGGAGAACATTTGTTAATTGGCATCAATGAACATACTTGGTACTCTTCAGTATGTGATTTACCTTCACCATCTGTGTAGGTAATGGTTTTAGCTATTGTATCAACATCTGTTACTTTAGAAGAACCTCTATAGTCAACAATGTCTGCAAATTCATCTTTCCATGCTTCTTTAAAGGCTGCTGCTTTAGCAAACTTACCTGGTCTTTTATCAAGAACAATAACTTTACCTTGAATTCCCTCTTTTTTTATGTAGTTCGCTACCATCGCAGTTCGTTCATAGGGTGCTGGAGGACATCTAAATTTACCTGATTCTGGAGGAACAATAATAACGTTACCATCATCCATATTATCCAATTGTCTTTTAAGTGCAAGGTGCTCTGAACCTGGCATTAATGCTGCTGGACAAGCATGGGCTACTGCATTAATTTTAGCTGTATCCCATGTTGGGAATTGCTTTTCATAATCATAAGCAATACCTGGGGAAAGTACAAGTATCTCATAAGACAATGCACCTGAAGTAGTATTAATGATTTTCCCAGCTCTATTAATCTCTGTAACTTCGCCTTGAATAAAAGTATAACCATGTATTTTAGCTGGAGCATAAAAATCATGGGTAAGTTGAGCCAAACTCATACTCTCTAAACCCCCAAGGTAAAGATTCGAGACAGGACAAGACATAAAAATATCTTTTTTCTCAACAACCGTTACGTCAATTGACTTGTCCTGTTTTCTAAGCTCTTTTGCCATAGTGAGACCTCCCCAACCCCCACCAATAATTACAACTGATTTACCAGATGCTTTTTTAATAAACGATGTTGGTGTCGCCGATCCTGATGCACAACCTGTCACTGATGGAACTACAGCTACAGCTGCAGCAACCCCTGCTAGTTTAAATAAATCTCTTCTTTCCATACTCATAATTTCTTCCTTTGGTAATAAGATAAATCCATAATAACAACTATTTTTAAAAAAATATAAAGAATTATCTTTTTTAATTCTTTAACTTTATTATTTTAGACAAAAAGTAACAATTACTTCTTATTATGTATGAACATATAAAATACTTAAAATTAAATAATAATATAATTAAATATTTTAAGAATTTTAGCTAAGGTTTTGTTTTCCTTCGCATTGTACACTAACAATTAATGGCTCTTTTATGTCAATTCTAGCAGCCGTTAAGGTTCTTCCCCATAAACAACCTGTGTCTAAAGCCAAAACATTAGAGTCTTGATAATAACCCAAAGTAGACCAATGACCAAAAATTATCTTTAGGCTACTCTTATGTCTTGTAGGACACGCAAACCAAGGCTTTAAACCTTTTTTAAGTACTTTATATTCTGTGGGTGCACCTTTTTGTTTAAAGTCTAAGCATCCATCATCTTCACAAAATCGCATGGCAACAAAAGAACTCAAAATATACTTTTCAATATCCAAAGAAGAAGCTTTTGCATTAAATTTATTAGAACTTTTTTTGTACATATGTTTTAACCATGCCTTGTAATTACGTCCTTGTAGTTTTTTCTCAATACGCTTGGCATGGGTTGTTGCCATCCCAAAATCAAACTGTGGAGAAATACCAGCATGTGCCATACAGTAACCCAAGGTAAAATCCCAATGTAAAAAAGGTTGCTGTCGTAACCAATGAATTAATTCATCAACATTAGGTGCTTCTAATATAGGATCTATCGTTTCATTGGATTTCTTTATACCAGTATACGCAGCAATCAGTGCAATGTCATGATTACCTAAAACAACTTTAATTGAATCTTTAATAGAGTACAAATAGTTGAGGGTTTCCAATGATTTATCACCACGATTTACCAAATCACCTGCCACCCAAAGCTCATCGATTTTGGGATTAAAATCAATTTTTTTAAGTAACTCTTGTAAAGAATCAAAACATCCTTGAATGTCTCCTACTGCCCAAACTGCCATTAGCTTACCAACATTTTTCTATAATTCTCTAATTTCATTTCAAAACTCATTTTGGCATAAGTAGCTGAGGGAGAAGGTAAGTAAACCGTTTTCATTTTCAAGTAAGCAAAATGTATTTTAAAAAGCTTTTCAGACAAGCGTCCTGTAAAAGCTATTTTTTTTATGCTTGGATATTCTTCTAAAAAAGAAGCCAAGTCATTTACTTCAATCTCTTCAAGTGAAGCATCTAAAGAATTCTCACGACGACACGTTTTAACCATGTCCCAAAGTGCTATTTTAGACTCTTTTAATAAGCATATTTTTTGATCTCTGTTATTAATAGGCAAACCCGTTACAGTAGATAAAAGTTTCCAAAACTGATTTCTTGGATGAGCATAATAAAATGATTTTTCAAAAGACTCTAAAGAGGGGAAAGAACCCAAAATTAAAATCTCTGAATCTTTAAATATAATTGGTTTAAATGCGTATTCTTCATTATTCATTAAATTGTATAGGTCCTTCTCCACTACCATTAAGTAACTGTTTTACATAAGGATTTTTAGTATTTTTAAATGCTTCGTTTTCGGCCCATTCAAGAATCTCACCTTCAAAAAGAAAAGCCAAATAATCAGCCGACTTAAAACTTTCTTTCATATCATGAGTAATGAGTACCGACGTTACTCCCAGTTCTCTTTGAAGTTTTAAAATAAGTTGGGTAATCAAGTCGCTCGTAATGGGGTCAAGCCCTGAAGTGGGTTCATCATAAAGTATAATTTTAGGTTCCATGATAATCGCTCTTGCTAAACCAGCACGTTTACGCATTCCTCCACTAAGTTCATTGGGGAAAAGTTGTGAAACACGTTTTGCGTCAAGTCCTGTCATCTTCAACATCTTCATTACTTTATCATGCACTTCTTCTTTAGAAAGCTTAAAATGCTCTCTAAGAGGAAAAGCAACATTATCAAAAATATTCATGCTGTCAAACATTGCGCCATCTTGAAAAAGATAACCAATGTTTTTACGTACCCCTCTTAGCTCCTCTTCTGAACAGCTTGAAACATCTACTCCATCCACATAGATATTTCCTGATGTTGGTTTCATGAGTCCTACAATATGTTTAATAATTGTCGATTTTCCCCCACCAGAAAGTCCTAAAATAACAGTCGTTGAACCTTTAGGAAAGATTAGATTTACATTTTTTAGTACCTCTTTTGTTCCAAAAACTTTTTGTAATCCCTCTATTCTAATAAGTGGATTTTTTAAATCAAATATCTTTTGCATCAAAAATAAATACCTTTTTAAATTTTTAATATTTTAGCTCAACTTTATTAAAAAGCTTGGTTAAGTGCTAGAAAATAAAAATATTTTTAAATAATTAAAAATTATATAAAATATAATATAATGATTTAATATAAAAAAATTATTATATTTTTATATTAATACAAATAATATATTTAACTGATTAAAATAATAAATAACCTGCTAAAATAAGTATAGATTTACTAATAAAGGAAATAAAATGAAATCTACTCTACTTAAACATACTCTAAGCCTTAGCACCCTTTTACTACTAAGTACTAGCAGTTTAATGGCTGAGAATTCTGTAACAGAAATTGATACCCTTGTTCTCTACAGTCAAGGTGCAAAAGATGACTCTAATGGAGACATTGAAACAAAAGTGAACCACCTCTTTACTACTACTAATAAAATCTATGAAGACAGTGGATTAAATGTCACTTTAAATGCCGTAAAAATTGAAAAAATTGAAGTTGAAGATACTGCTAGTACCTATGACGTATTACCCAATGTCCGTAAAGATTCTGAGATTCAAGCATTAAGAGATAGCGTGGGTGCTGATGAAGTTGTCATCTACCGTTCTTATGCCAATGATGGATTATGTGGACTGGCTTACTATAATAATGGTCATCAAGCTTATGCATATGCACACGTTACTATAGATTGTGGTGGGTATGTTACAGGACATGAAGTAGGTCATAACATGCATTTAGCACACTCTGCAAAACAAGACCCTGAAGCAGGTTATGGTAGAGGACATGGTGTTCAAGATCAATTCACAACGGTAATGGCATACAGTCAAGCTTATAATGGTCCAAAAATTTACAAATTCTCTGATCCTGCCTTAGATTGTAATGGGGAACCTTGTGGAATTGAAGCTGGACTCGACAATGAAGCAGATGCTGTCAAAGAAATATTAGTTCAAGCCCCAATTATTGCGAACTTTAGAGAACGTGTTATTATTGATGATAAAAATGATACAGAAGATGATAGTAATAAGCCAGATAATAATTCCACAGATGACAATAACAACAATGATACCAGCGATTTAGATACAGCTAAAAAAGCTTATGAAGCACAAATTGTTGTTGTTAATGACGCAAAAACTGAATTACAGGCATTAAATACCAATATTAAAACAGTACGTACAAATGCCAATGCAATTTATAAAACAAAATCTGAAGAACTACTAACAACTTTCCGTGCAGAAAAAGCTGCTGCTAAAGAAGTATTAACAGCTGAGTTAGCTAAACTACGTGCCAATTACTTAACAGCCCGTACAGAAAAAAGAGCTGGTACCATAACAGCTGAACAATTCAAAGCCATAGTAGCTCAAATTACTGCTGACAAAAATTCTAAAAAAACAGCCTACAAAGAAACCGTTGCCACTAAAAAAGCTGATATGAATGCAAAAAAAACACTACTTAAAGAAGAAAAAAATGCAAGTATTGCAGAAGCTAAAGCTACACGTACAGCATTTAAGACAGAGGTGTATCTAGTGGAAGTTCAAAAACTTAAAGCGTTAAAAAAAATCTACAATGACCTTTTAAAGGCAAATAGATAATAAGGAATAAAAATGACAAAAAAAGTTATTATAACTTTAGTAATCATTCTTACACTTGCTATTGGGATTAAAGTTTTTCTTCCCAGTAGTAAACCAATAGATAATTCAAATACTGAAGAAATTAAAGATGTTGATGCATTTTTTGCATTGCCTATGGACGAAGAAAATCTATCAGAATTCCTCACGTTAAATAGTGTAGATGAAGAAAATACCTCAACAAAGAAAATTCTTACTAAAGTCAAAGAGGTAAAAGTTCAAGTAGAACAAAATATTTACCATGAAATTGATAAAGAAGAACTTCTAAAAACAATGCCCCATAAAAAGATGGTTCAATCTGTTTTAGCCATTGAAGTAACACAAAATAGTATTGCTCAACTAAGCGTTGGAGATATTATTAAACTCCCAGCTCTTGGACAAGTGGAATATGAAGCTAAAATAACCAAAAAGATTAGCCATAAAAATGGTAGCACTTCAGTTACTGGTAATTTAGTTGGAGATCAGAATGAAAAGCACTCTGTGATATTAACTGAAGGTAAAAGCACAAGTTACGCAAGTATCAGCACACCAGAAGGTGCTTTTGAAATTCAAACCATTAATGGTGTAGGCTATGTCTATTCAGTCAAAGATATTGAAAACCAATACGTTGACCCTGATAAAAAGGATATTTTGCATCCAACTGAAGATAAACATTAAAGTTTATCTTAATGTCTTTCTTAATGTTAAAATCAACAATCCTAAAGTTGCAAAGGCAAAGAGTTTAAAGTTTAACTCTGAACCTTTATGAACATTTTCAAAAGCCTCATTTTGGGTCATGGCTTCCCCTAAAAGCTGCATCTCTAAAATTTGAGGAATATAATACGAAGTAAAAAGTAACCCTGTTGCAGCTACTAAAAAGGTAAACATCATTGACCAACGTGTGTTTTCAAATGATTTAAACTTAATCACTTCATATAGAATGGCAATGAGTACTAAAAAGTTGACCACATAGGCTAAACGTTCAAAAACTTGTGTCATTAGCAAACCCTCTTGAAAACGTGTCAATAATTCAGAACCAAGTAATGCTTCTGAATGAAAAATAGTTGGGGCAACCACAATTCCAGCAAATAATCCAGCACCCAATGTTGCACCTAAAGTAATGATGAATATTATGGTAAATATTCGAAAATATTGTTTTATCATTTTAGTCCTTATAAAATTGAATCACAAAGCCTCTGTCAAACCCAGCTAAGTCTTTGTAAAATTTGTAATATTCTACCCCAATATCATTAAAAAACTGCGTCATAGGCTCTTTTTGGTCATAGCCCATCTCACAGGCTAAATATTTTACGCCTTTGGCTTTGACATCTAACACGATTTGTTTTAAAAGCTCATCCCCTACGCGTCCACCAAACAATGCTTCTTTTGGCTCATACGCTCTAACATTTTTTTCAAGTTCAAAATCATTGGCAATGTACGGTGGATTACTAACGACCAGTTCTATCATTTTATCTACTGCCACAAGCTCATTGAGCATAACCTCATCAAGTATATTAGACTTTATAATCTTTATTCTATTTCCAACTTCATATTTTTGACTGTTTACTTTTGCTACTTTTATGGGAATATCACAAATATCCGTAGCTGTTATATTCAAGCTTGGAAACTTTCTTGCTAAAACAATAGAAATAGCCCCAGAGCCTACTCCCACTTCTGCGATGTTTCTAATCTTCTCTTCTTTAATGATTTCAGCCACTAAGTCAATGAGTATCTCCGTCTCAGGACGAGGAATCAAAACCCCAGCTTCAACATTTAACTCTATGTCATAAAAACTAGCCTCTCCTACTATATATTCATAAGGTTCATGGTTTGCACGTCTTTCGACCAAAGCTTTATAGTTCTCAATCTCTGTAACTTCATTACTATCAAAAGCATGTAGATAGGTTCTCTCTTTTTTTAGATGATAAGCTAAGAGTAACTCTGCTTCAAATCTTGGACGCTCACAACTCTGCATTAACTGTTTATTTGCCCATTTTAATGTTTCATTTATTTTCATACTTAGGATTATATCAAAAAATAGCAATGTATATTTAAAAATGTTTTAGTTAGAATAAGTAATATTTAAATTTGTTATTTTTAACATAAAAAATTGAACTTCTCAAAAAAACTTCTTTTTTATTGCGTTTTCTACACGTTAAATATGTAATATAGACCATAGACAAATTAAGGAAGAGAGATCAAAAAATAAAATATCAAAAAACAAAAAAGGAGTTTGATATGTACAACATCGACACCGTAGTAGATGAATTAATGGTAAATACCCTTATGAACTTAGGAAATAAATACAAAGAAGAGAATAATCATGCGTTATCTGAAAAATCCTATAAAGAAGCTTATGACCGTATGGTTAAACTTGCCAATATTAACCCTAGAAAATATAAGCCACTGTTAATTGATATCTACAATGAACTTGCCAAGCTCTATGAAACACAAGGTTCTTACGACTTAGCCATTGCTAAGTACAGAGAAATTGTTAGTCTTGCACGTATACTTTTACGAGAGACAGAATCTTTAAAGTATGTTACACTGTTAGCACATATGGCTACCAAGATTGGTCATTTACATAGAAATCACCATAACCGACAACTTGCTCAATACTTCTACACAGAAGCCCTAGAACACTATAAAATTTTAGAAGAAGAGGAAAACTATACTTACCATCGAGTAGCTATTTTAAATATTCAACTAATACTAATTGAAATTTATGAAGAAGAGAATCTTTTTGAAAATGCAAAAATGTACTACAAAAGCTCCTTAGCCCTTTCTCAAAAACTCATAGATGCTGGATTACAAGACTATAACCATCATCAAGGAAAACTTCATTGCGATTTAGCATCAATTTACTTTTTTGAAGCTGATTTTGAGAATGCAAAAGAGCATTACCATACTTCATTAGAACTTCTAATCAAATTTGTACAAATAGACTCTGAAAGTTATATAGAGAGTCTTGCCATTGTTCAAAATAACTTAGCAAGTATTTACGCTGCTCAAAAAAAATATGACAAAGCATTATTTTATTATAAAAAAGCCTTACCCCATTTAAGTGCATTAGCAGAAACAAACCCTGCGAAATACGGACATAATGTTGCTGTACTCTTTAAAAACTTAGCATCCATCTATTTTTATGAAGGAGACACTGAAAAAGCAGAATTTTTCCACTTCAAATCCATAGAAATATTTGAGGAGTTCTCTGAATACAATGCTCAAAAATACAACCTTGAACTTGCTTCATGTATCATTGACGGAGTGGAGTACTATGAGCAACACACCTTAACCCTCTACAATGCAGAAAATATATTACGTGAGTATAAATGGGATAATGACGCCGAAATTCTTTTAGGTAGAATTTCCAAATTACGTAAGGCTAAGCTTAGAGAAAGAGTTTAAAAACTCTTTCTTATTAATATGCTATTACCTCAATAAACCATTAGTAAAAGATGAAAAATTTTTTTGGAAGTAGAACAACTTGACTCTCTCCATTTTTAAATAATTTGCAGTTGTAAACATATTTTAATTTATCTTATTTCCCATCATCCATAAACTGAAAAATTCCATCTCTAGGTAACTCTTCATTCATAGTAGAAGCGTCATAACCAAGCTCTTTTAAACGCTCTAAAACAGGTGGGTGGGTGTAGTAAAAAAACGCATACATAGGATGAGACTTAGGAAAAGATTTATTCTCTTCTACCAACTTCATAAGAGCAGAGATCAAGTTTCTTTTTCCTCCTAGTTCTGAACCAAATTTATCGGCTGCGTATTCGTTGTGACGACTTACTGATGAAAGGATTGGGGTAAATATGAATGACAACAGAGGTAATAACAACATCATCATGGCTATTTCTACTCCTGCTGTTTTTTCTATGCCCATCTCTATGAAAAGTGTGGCTGGTAAGTTTCCTAAAATAAAGAATGAAGAAAAAAGTAAAACACCCATCATTCCAATGTTTTTCCAAATGTCTCCATGAGAAAAATGCCCAAGTTCATGACCAAGAACAGCCAACAGTTCTTTGTTTGTTAACTTCTCCATAAGTGTGTCAAAAAGCACAACCCGTTTTGACTTACCAAGCCCACCAAAATAAGCATTTAAACGGCTATCTCTTTTAGAAGCATCCAGTACAAAAACCCCATCACTTTTTAAACCAACACCGTTCATCATACTTTCAATGTCTGTTTTTAATTCACTCTCTTCCAGTGGTGTAAATTTGTTAAAAATAGGGGCAATAATAGTTGGGTAAATAACATTTATAAGAACAGCAACGGTAAATAAAAGTACAAACCCCCAAAGCCACCAAGACTCTACATTGACAACAATCCATGCCAAAGCATAAAAAATCACTCCACCAAAAATAACAAACATAACGGTAGATTTTATTTGGTCAATAACATAAAGTTTGGGTGTTGTTTTTGTAAAACCATATTCTTTGTCCAACTTAAAAGTTTGATAGAGTTCAAAAGGCAAACCAATCACAAAACCAACAGCAATAAATCCAAACAAAAACACAACAGCTTCAACAACAGAACTGTCTGTTTGTAACGTAGCCGTTAACCAAGCAAAACCAATTGTAGCCCACCAAACAAACATAAAGTAATCAACTAAGGTTGAAAGCATTCCTAAACGCTCTTTTTTAATGGCGTATGTTCCTGCAATTGCATATTTGTCTTGAGACATAAGCATAGCTTCTTTGTTTTTTTCTTCAGAGATATAACCTATTTGCATCACTGATATATAGAGTTTTAGAAAGGTATAAACGGTAAAAAGTACCATGATAATTTCGAGCATATTTGACCTTTTAGATAGAGTTAAACAAATATATCTAAAAAGCCTTAAGAGTTTACTTCTGCAACTTATTTATCTGTGCTTTATTTACATGAATGTAAATGGAAAGTCCAATCATAAGTGCTGTAACACCCAAAATAAGATAAACAGCTGAAACAAGCTTTTCGGGTTCAGTAATAGCAAACTTAAAAACCAACATCAAAGCTTCTATGGAAAGTGCAATAATAATAGAACCCAAGAAGCGAATCATGGTTTGATGCCCATCCCCTGCTCCCTCTTTTTTCTCTTTTCCTAATACTTCTTCTTCAAATATGGCTTTTACCAAGTCAAATATCGCTAAGGCTAATGTAAGTAAAATGGTGGCTTTGAACATCTCATTAATATCAATGGAATCTACGTGCATACCCAAATGCAAAAAACTACTCACCCCTTTTACAAAAAGTAGTAAAGAGACCAATAATAAGGCAAAAGAAAAACAAGCATAAACCAACTTAGAATACATACCAAAAGTGGAATCTACAGAGGAAGGATGCACCATTTTTAAAATATTTTCAAGACAAATATCCACACAAAGGATATAAAGTAAGTTATTATGACCATCATCATCGTAGACAGGAAAAGAAGCTGTAACTACCATATTATTTGTGGTCAATGAAGGATAAGGATCGGTCAAAACACAACGTTCTTCAGCAAGTGTCTTATAAAAATAAGCTCTTCCACTTCGGTCAGATCCTTTACCATCATCATTTAATTTTTTATTTTTAGAAACATTTCTAGAAACCTGAACCCCATCTGCACCAATGGCATAAAAAACTTCTGCCTGTGGAAGTGCATCTTTAAGATCTTTTAACTGTTTTCCTATATGTGCATCAAGATTATTTTCTGTTAATCCCATGTTTGAAATATTACGACTCATGATAAAACATAAGTACGCCCTAGCTTTAGTTCTTACTTCAGCATATTCCTGTATCTCTCTTACAACCATAATTGATCCTCTTATTTTCTTTAATTTACAATTGTAGTCGACTTTACTAAAAGACATCTTAAGCTGTTTTTTTATTATGTAACAAATGTTACATAATAAAGAAAAAAATATGTTATAGTTTGTGTATGGGAACATTTTAGTTTAACTGGTTGTTACTTCCCCCTATTTATGTTTCAACCTTAAGGTTTCACTAATTGTTCCCACTTCATAAAAAATTTATTTACTTTTACCCCAATAATCTAAGCCCTTATGAGTAGCTGTTAACAAACCAAAAATTAACATCGTTGTCCCCATACAATAAGGTGCTTGTTCCATAAAAGGTGCTGACATTTTAGAAATATCATAAATAATACTTAACCAAAATCCAATGGCTAAAAATCCGAGTAGTCGTTTTGTCCAAAGGACTAGTTTTTCTTTATTCATAAATTAATTTTACCCTAAAAGTATATTAAATTGCTAAAATAAGCACCCTAAACTTTCCACAAAAGAGTCAAATAATGAACCATAAAGATTTTGCAAAAAAAATGAGTGTCTATACGCTCTTATATGTAGAAGATGATCTTGCTGTACGAAAACAAATTACTGAGTTTTTAAAACGTTATTATAAAGAAGTTTATGAAGCAAGTTCGGCTGAAGAAGGCTTAGAACTTTATAAAAGACAAAAACCTCATATTTTACTCCTTGACATTCACTTAGGAGGAATGTCTGGAATTGAACTAGCAACCCTCGTTCGTCAAAAAGATAAAAAAACACGTATTTTAATTTCAACAGCCTACACCAATCAAGAATTTATGTTAGAAGCTATTGAGTTAGATATAACACGCTATTTAATCAAACCTATGACAAGTGAAGAATTGGTTAAAGCACTAGAGAAGTGTTGGCAAGAGCTAGATGCCAATACCCTCGTTAAGTTAGCAGATGGTTGTTTTTATAACCGAGAAAAAGCACTACTTACGCATCATCAATCACCCATAACATTACGACATAAAGAAGTAGAAATTTTAGAATACTTTCTAGCACACGAAGGAAAACTTGTACGTTACGAAATGTTAGAAGAAAGTATTTGGGAAAAAGATGTCATGACACGGGATGCCATTCGTAGTCAAATCCGTAATATACGAAAAAAACTGCAACTCAATCTTTTTAAAAACGTAAGTGGCTTAGGTTATAAGTTTACAAGGCAAAACATATGAGTAGCTTAAAAGAAATTGCCGTTTATGATAATTTTTTTATAGATTATAAGTCATCTCTTAAAGAAGCCATCACAAAAATGAATCTTAATACCAATGGTTCTGTGGTACTTCTTAAAGAGACCTTTCCTGTAGCCATGTTAACGCAAAGTGACATTCTCAAAGCCTTAGGTGGAAAAAGTGACTTAGAGATGAATATTTATCATTACGGAACACAAGTGCTGGTTTCAGTCGATGAAAATTCTCCCATAGAATTTGCTGTTAAACTTTTTTCTGAACATAACATTCGAAGAATTGTTTTACTCAATAATAAAAAGGAATTTGCTGGACTTGTCTTACAAGAACAACTTTTTAAACATATGGGTGAAGCAATTTATAAAGTAAATCTACAAGATGAAGTCGACAAACAACTTGAAAAACGTCTTGAAAATGAATATTTACTCATGCAACAATCAAAACTTGCCACCATGGGAGAGATGATAGGACACATCGCCCACCAATGGCGACAACCTTTAGCACAATTAGGAGGTATTTTCATGAATCTTGATGCTGCTTATGCCCATGAAGATCTAAGTCCTATCTATTTAGAAGAACGCATAAAAAAAGGAAATGAACTCATTAAGTATATGTCTCAAACCATTGATGACTTTCGACATTTCTTTGCACCTAATGAAACAAAAAAACATTTTGATATAGAAGTCTATACTAGAAGTGCTATTAATATTATTCAAGCTTCCTTAACTTATTCTCACATTGAACTTAAACTTATTGCTCCTCAAAAACCTCTTTTTGTCATGGGATACCCTTCCGAATTTTCACAAGTTATTTTAAATCTTTTAGACAATGCTAAAGATGTTTTTTTAGAAAGAAAGACAAAACAGCCTAAAATAGTTGTTCATATTAAAACCATAAAAAATAAAGTACTTGTCACCATAACCGACAATGCAGGAGGTATTGATGAAGCCATCATAGACAAAATTTTTGACATCTACTTTTCGACAAAACGTGCCAAAGGAGGAAGTGGATTAGGACTCTATATGTCAAAGCTCATAATCGAGCATAAAAAAATGGGAACACTCAAAGCTTCAAATACCAATAAGGGAGCGATTTTCTCTATCAGCCTAAATTTAAACTAAATATTAGCCATTCCCTTTTTTTTACATTTTTTCGTGTTACACTCTTTTTCAAGATGAAACGAATAAATTTTAAAGGAGCCTAATATGGCAGAAGAACCCGAAGTAAAAGAAGAAATATTTGAAATTGATGGAAAAGAAATCTCTCTTAAAAAATTAATTAAAGGTTATAAAAAATCGAAAAAAGAGAAGCAACTGCGTAAAGATATTGAGAAAAAAACGCTTAGTCAAAAAAACGCTTATAAAAAAGCCCTGCAAAAACGTGAAGATGAACAAGCCTTAAAACCTTACCAAGCAGAACTCATTAAACTTCAAAACCATCTTGAAGCAACGAATCAAAAAATGATTATTCTTTTTGAAGGGCGTGATGCTGCTGGAAAAGGAGGGACTATTCGTCGTGTTACCCGTTACATGAATGAAAAACATTATCGGGTTGTTGCCTTAGGCAAACCAACCGAAGAGCAAAAAACACAATGGTTTTATCAAAAATACATCCAACACTTTCCTCATAGTGGAGAGGTCGTTCTTTTCGACAGAAGCTGGTACAACCGTGCCATGGTTGAGTCTGTTTTTAACTTTTGTACCCAAGATGAGTATGATAACTTCATGAAAGGTGTTAAAGGATTTGAAAAAGATTTAGTACGTCAAGGGACAATCATGATTAAACTTTACTTCTCTGTGACCAAAGCTGAACAAGCAGCACGTTTTGAAAGAAGAAAAACAGACCCACTAAGACAATGGAAACTGAGCGAGATTGACATGCAAGCCCAAGAAAAATGGGATGACTTCACTAACAGTAAATACCAAATGCTTAAACAAACGCACTCACAATCAGCCCCTTGGACAGTTATTCGTTCTAATGACAAACAACAAGCACGACTTGAAGCATTAAAAGTAATTTTAAATTCAGTCGACTATGAAGGTCGAGACGAAAACTTAGATTATGCACTCAAATCAGACCTAAGTATTTCAGGTGCTAGAGAAATTGAGATTATGGAAGCACAACGAACTAAAAATGGTAAATTTATAGGATAAGGAGAAAGAATTGGCAAAAGAGAAAACTGAAAAAAAGAAAGTTCTCCAACAAGAACGAGAAGAGAACAAAGTAGTCAAAAGTACTTTAGAAGAAGAACTTCAAACAAGTAAAAAATCTAAAATAAAAAAAGAAAAATCTACGGAAGGAAAAGTTCAAATTTGGGTAAAACAAGAGAAAATTGATTATGAAGAAGAGTTAATCAAGCTACAAGTTGAACTTTTAAAGTTACAAAATCACGTAAAAGAAAAAGGGCTTAAAATTCTTATGATTTTTGAAGGACGTGATGCAGCTGGAAAAGGAGGGACTATTAAACGTATTACTGAACATCTCAACCCTAGAGGTGCGAGAGTTGTTGCCCTTGAAAAGCCCAGTGACAAAGAGTCTTCACAATGGTATTTTCAACGCTATGTAACGCACCTACCCTCAGCAGGAGAAATGGTACTTTTTGACAGATCTTGGTACAACCGTTCTATGGTTGAGCCTGTTATGGGTTTCTGTACAGAAAGAGAACACCATAAGTTTTTAAAAGATGCCCCTCGATTTGAGAAGATGATTATTGATGAAGAGATTCAAATTTTTAAATTTTATTTCTCTGTTTCTAAAAAAGAACAAGCAAAACGATTTAAAGCAAGAGAGACCGATCCATTAAAACAGTACAAACTCTCTCCTGTAGATAAAGAATCCCAACGTTTATGGGATGAATATTCTTTGGCTAAATTTATGATGCTAAGTGCAACCCATACAGAGTCTGCTCCATGGACAATTGTGAAAAGTGATGATAAGAAAAAAGCACGTATTAATGCAATAAAGCATATACTAAACTTTGTTGACTATCCAGATAAAATAGATGCAAAAGAGATCATAGTTGACAAAAATATTATTGTTTATGGACGTGACGAGTCTATAGCAATGGAAAAAATATTTAAATTCTCTGCAAAATAAACCAAAACAAGGAGTCCGTAATGGCAAAAAACGATAAAAAACAAGAAAAAGAAACAAAAAAGTTAGAAAAACAAGAGGTTAAAGCTTCAGCAAAAAAATCTGAAAATAAAAAAGCTGAAGAGAAAAAGTCTAAAAAGAAGAAAAGTGACAAAAAGAAGTCTGAGAAAAAAGTAGATAACAAGAAAGAGACTAAGAAGAGTGAAAAAAAAGTAGATAAACCTAAAAAAGAAGCAAAGTCTAAAAAAGAAGATAAAGCTAAAAAATCAGACAAAAAAAATAAGAAGAAAAGCAAAAAGTAAGAAAAATAATTTCTAAACAATCTTCTCTTGACCCAATCTATAAAGTGCAAAATCGTACTTTATAGGGTCGGAATCATCAAACCCCTTAAGTGTTTCAGTCAATTCCAAAACTGCTTTCATGTCATACGTTTTACGCTTTAAAAGACCCAACTTTTGTGAAACTTTAAAAGTATGTGTATCCAAAGGCATAAGTAAATCTTTTTTATCTATCTTCGACCATAAACCAAGGTCAATTTCATCTGAACGGACCATCCAACGTAAAAACATTAAATAACGTTTGTAGGTTCCAGCTGAAGAAGCCTTTTTCGGAACAGAGCCAATTAAAAACTTATATCCTCTACTCTCTCTAGGATAAAGTTCTTCCATGATTGAAATAAAATTCCACAAACCATCCAAAATACTTTGCTCTTTTTTATACCCCTCATAAAATATATTTTCAATGCTCTCTATCTCTTTTAAACGTTTAAGGGCTATAAAAAGTGATGTAACATCTTGAGAGTTTTGAAAACGGTAGTAGTATGATGAAAGTTCTTTTTCTATAAGGTGATCAGAAGCCTCTAAAAGTGAAAAGTCTAAACGCTCCAAAAATTTAACAATGGCTTTTACATTTCCATAAGCAAACAAAGCACAAATAAGAGCAATAGTTTCATTATCATATTTTTTCGCAATTAAAAGGGGGTCAGGCTTCTCATGTGAAATTTCAAGTCCTGAATTTCGACTTTTCACCTCTTTATCAAGACGTAACTGAATCTCTTTTAAATTTATTTTGTTGTCTCTTCTACTATTTCTTTAGACTTTTCATACGCTTCGATCTCTTCGTATGTTCCCATTAATCTTACCTCAAACCCTTCAATCTTTACAGAAATATCTTGACATACCTCTGTCATTCCACTTGTTAATTCAGTTAGTACTTCTTTTGTACCCTCGAAAATATTTTTAATCATCTTACATGCCTTTATTATTTTTTAAGTTCAATCTTAAAATGATTATACCAAATTTAGCTATAATCCTACAATTATTTTCAAGGATTTTTTATGGCACTTGTCGGTCTCTTTAACATCGCTAAAAACTATGACGTAAAGCAACTTTTAAAAGGGGTTGACTTTCAACTCAATGAGGGTGAAAGAGTCGCCATTGTCGGACAAAATGGTTGTGGTAAATCTACGCTTCTTAAAATCATCTCTGGTGAAGTAATTGCTGATGAAGGAACAAGAGTTTTAGACAAAAGCATCATCATCGATGCACTTGACCAAAATCCAAAGTTTACAGAAGGACTCAATGTACGAGATGCCATTGAAAATGAACTCGCTGATCTTTCTAATGCAAAAAAACGTTATGAAAAACTCTCCGAACTCATTGCCGAAGACTTTGAAAACAAAAAACTTTTAGATGAACATGCCAACATATCTAACTATTTGGATCATCACAACGCATGGAACTTAGATGACAAAATAGAACGAGTACTTCAAGAGTTTAAATTAAAAGAATACGAATACCGTGATGTAAATACCCTCTCAGGAGGAGAACAACGTCGTGTTGCTTTGGCTTCACTAATTTTGAAAAAACCTGATGTTCTCTTACTCGATGAACCTACCAACCACCTTGACGTTTATATGGTTGAATTTTTAGAAGAAATTCTTCTTAAAGAGAAGTTTACCTTGCTTATCATCTCTCACGATCGACACTTTATTAACTCCATTGTAACACGCATTGTTGAAGTTGAAAATATGAATATTTATTCCTATGAGGGAGGTTATGACCAATATTTAGTCTTAAAAGAAGCACGTATGCAGAGTATGGCAAAAACGCATAATACCTTGTTAAAATTTCTCAAAAAAGAAGAAGAGTGGTTGAGCCGTGGGGTAAAAGCTAGACTCACCCGAAACCAAGGGCGAAAAGCCAGAGTGTTTGAACTAAGAGACCAAGCTAAAAAAGACCCCACGCTCATAAAAAAAATGCAAGTTGATTTAGAACGTGAAAAAAAAAGCTTTAACCGTGATGGAGAGAAAGGAATGGCAAAAAAGAAGATGCTTTTTGACATTGAAAATCTGCATTATGCCATTGCTGGTAAAAATCTTATAGAAGACTTTACTACAAGGATTTTACAAAAAGATAGAATCGCTATTGTCGGTCATAACGGTTCAGGTAAATCAACCCTTTTAAAACTCCTTTTAGGACGTATAAAGCCTAATAAAGGAAGCATAAATAAAGGAGAGTTCAAAGTTGGCTACTTCGACCAACATCGTGAAATGTTGGACGAAAACAAAACTATTTTAGATACTTTTTGTCCTGATGGTGGGGACATAGTTGATGTCATGGGTAAAAACATGCACGTTTTTGCCTACATGAAATCATTTCTCTTTCCAGAAGAATATATGCTTAAAAAACTAAAAATGCTCTCTGGTGGAGAAAAAAACCGTGTGGCTCTTGCCCTACTCTTCACAAGAAAAGTAGACTGTCTCATCTTAGATGAACCCACCAATGACTTAGACATTCAAACCATCAATATTTTAGAAGAAAAACTCCTCAACTTCTCAGGTGCATTAATCTTTGTAAGTCATGACCGTTATTTTATAGACAAAATTGCTAATAAACTGCTCATTTTTAAAGGCAATGGTGTGGTAGAAGAGTCCTTTCAAGAATACAGTGAATACTTATTAATCGAAAAAAATATCAATGACCTCTACGAAATAGAAAGAACCGTAGAGTTGGCTTCAGCCAACACTAAAGTAGAACAACCCAAAGAGAAAAAAAAGAAAACTAAATTAAGCTACAAAGACCAAAGAGATTTAGAACGTTTACCCGACTTAATTGAAGAGCTAGAAGCCAAAATAAAGGAGATAAACGCTTGTCTTTATGATGCTAAGTGTTACGAGGAAAAAGGGCTCATTAATGTAACTAATGAACTTAAACGAGTGGAAGCTGAATATGAAGAGATAAGTGAACGTTATTTAGAAGTTTTAGAGATGGAAGAGGAGTTAAGGTGATTTTTAAAAAAAATATTGCTCTACACAATCACCTCACAAAAACACCCTATACTTTCCACATGAGAGAGATATTTTTTACTTCCTATTTTTAGTATCTCTCTTCATAAACTGTTTTTAACCTCTACTTCATATTTTATTCTCCTTAGTCGTTTAGACAAAGGTAGAGGTTAATTTATTAACTACGAATCAGATGAGTTATTTCTGCTAGTACTACGATTTCGGCTTCTACTTCGATTACGAGAGTTTGAAGACTTTTTATCGCTATTTTCACTTCGACCCCTATTATTTGAACCTCGTGAACCAGAATTATTATTCCCTCTAGATTGTCCACCTCCACCTCCACGTCGTCCTCTACCACCACCTTGGTTAATAGGTTCTGCTACAATGCTTGGGTCAACCTCAAAACCTGCTACCACTATTGATGGAATTTTTTGAGCAATTAAACGCTCTATTCCTCGTAAATAATCATTTTCATCCACACAAACCAAAGAAACGGCTTCACCTTCACGCCCTGCTCTTCCTGTTCGTCCTATTCTATGCACATAATCTTCTGCTACATTGGGCAATTCAAAATTCACCACGTGAGGTAACATGTCAATGTCTATTCCACGTGCAGCAATGTCTGTTGCGACCAAAACACGAATGCTGTTAGCCTTAAAATTTGCCAATGCTTTTGTTCTGGCTCCTTGACTTTTATTTCCATGAATTGCAGCCGACTTTATCCCCTCTTGTTCAAGATGTTCACAAAGTTTATTTGCTCCATGTTTTGTTCTTGTAAATACCAAAACTTGTTTCCATTGACCATCACTTATGAGCTTAACCAATAAATCTTTTTTCTTCTTTTTATCTACAGGATGAACTAACTGAGCAATACGATCTGCTGTTTTGTTTTGAGCTGCCACTTCTACCAAGTTTGGATTCGTTTGAAATCCTGAAGCAAGTACTTTAATCTCTTTAGAGAAGGTTGCTGAAAAAAGGAGTGTTTGTCTATTTTTAGGAATAAGTTTTACAACCTTTTTCATATCATGAATGAATCCCATATCAAGCATACGGTCAGCTTCATCTAAAACCAAAATTTCTACTTTTGAAAGGTCAACAACTTTTTGACTACAAAGATCAAGTAAACGCCCAGGAGTTGCTATTAAAATATCAATTCCTTGTTTCATAACATTAATCTGTCTGTTAATATTTACCCCACCAAAAACTACGGTTGATTTATAGGGTAAATATTTTGCATACATCTCAACATTTTCAGCTATTTGTGCTGCAAGTTCACGTGTTGGTGTTAAAATTAAGGCACGAATATGGCGTTTAGGTTGTCCTTTGTGTGTACCTATTGGCTTATGGTTTTGAACCATACGTTCTAAAAGTGGCAAGGTAAAACCAGCTGTTTTACCTGTACCTGTTTGTGCAGCTGCTAAAACATCTTTTCCTTCTAAAACAAGAGGAATGGCTTTGGCTTGAATAGGTGTAGGTTGAGTATAACCTGTTTCTGTAATGGCTTTTAAAATAGGCTCAGAAAGCCCTAGTGATGTAAATAACATAATGATGTGTACCTTGATAAATAAGAATAGTTAGATAAATTAGACTTGTAATGTCTTTTAATTATGCGAATTATAGCAGAGTAAACTGCGATTAAAAAAATCATATTTCTTAAACTCATTTATTTTTAGCCTAACATCAGATCCTAAATAATTTTAGATATAATAATGCCAAATTACACACGGAGATTTACCTTGACAATTGATGACGTAAAAAAAGAACTAAGTGGTGACGAACAAATGTTAGCCTCAGCCTTTAAAGCTGAAAAACTCTATAAAAAACATAAATTAAAAATCTTTATAGTTATTGGAATAGTCATAACCTACTTTGCAGGAACAGCCATCATCGAAACAATGGCTGAAGATAAAAGAGAAAGAGCCAATAGTGCTTATTTGGTTCTTGAAAAAGATGCAAAAGATAACAATGCATTAAATTCTTTAAAAAGTAATAATCCAGCATTATTCGAACTCTTTTCTTATCAAGAAGCTGTTAAGTCTTCTGATACTGATGCACTAAAATCTTTAAGTAGCAGTAAAAATGAAATTATTTCTGACTTATCCTCTTATCATTTATCCATTATAAATAATCAACCTAGTGACTCTAAATTTAATGCAGAAATTGGAAAAATTCATAACGCAGCACTCTTAATTAAAGAAGGAAAAACCACAGAAGCTAAAGAGGAACTTGAACTCATTCCAGAAGAGTCTCCTGTTTACAATATTTCAAAACTGATTAAACATTATAGTATTAAAGGTTAATAATGCTTAAAAAAACGCTACTTGCTACAAGCATTGCTATTTTTATATTTGCTGGATGTTCGGGTAAACAATACTACGAACCAGAAAGCACTTCTGCTCTTTCAGGTTCAAGCATGGGTGATGAACTCGTTCACTATTCACGAGATGGAGCAACCTTAGCAAGTGGAAAAGTTTTAACAAAAACACAAATAGTAGACTTAAAGTTGGAAAAAGGCTTCTACTTCATTAATAACTCTAATAATGCTGCCCTTACAGCTGATGCTTATGGTAACTGTAACATTCTAACAGCTAAAGGTATTGTCGCTTCAGCCAAATTTCCTCAAGCCTTGGTAGCTGGTACAATTATTGACAAATACTTAGTGTATGTTCTACAAAACAATCACTATGGTGTTTATGATTTTTCTCAAAAAAAGACTGTTTATACGAACAAATCCACCAAAGTTTTTGCTATTGATACACGTATTGCAAACCCTTTAGCTATTGATAAGCTTGTTGTTATTCCTACACTTGATGGGAAACTAACAATCTTAGATATTAGCACACTAAAAATTATTAAAGAAATGTATGTAAGTACCGAATCTACCTTTAACAATATTATTTTCTTAGGTAAAATTAACAATACACTCATTGCTGCTACTCCAAACAAAGTACTTTCTATTTCCTCTCAAGGAAAAAAAGAGTTAGATACGGCCGTATCAGAAGTTATCATTAGTGAAGATTCAGTCTTTGTTTTTGCCATAGATGGAAGAATTTTAAAACTAAATGAATCACTCTCTATTGTTTCAGAAAAAAAGTTTAAATTTGCACATTTTTCAGTAGCAGCCCTAAGTAATGACAAAGTTTTTGCTTTAGACAAGCAAGGTTACCTTATTGTCGCGAACAAAAGTTTGAGTAAACATAAAGTTTACAATCTCTCAAAGGTAGACTCTTATGCTTTTGTTTCAAATGAAAAACTTTATTTTGATAATGAAATAATTGAGCTTAATAAGCTAAACTATGAGTAGCTTTACACTACTCATAAGCTTTTTTAAAAGACAAGAAATAGCATGAAAGAAATTGTAGATTTTGTACAAGAGAAAAAATTAGTTTTCAAATCATTTCGCCCAATTGAAATTAAAAGCTTAGGCTCACGAAAAAAAATAGATATTTACTTAGCCGTAGATTTAAAAAAATATTATGCCTGTATTATTCATATTAAGAAAAAAAGTAAAATCTTAACAAAAGAAGCACTAGAACTCATGGTACTGCATGAGAAACTTGAACTTTTAAATGATTCTAAGATTAAAAAAAAATACATTTACATTCAAGCACCTCTTTGCTCCAAAGCCAAAGCTTTAATGCAAGAAAATAAATGGATGGTTTGGCATCAGCCTATATTAAGTAACTAAGCCCCAACATAAGAGAAAAGTAATGCGCTCTTCATGCGTGAAAAAACTTCTCTTTTGTCTTTTGGTTCAATGGCAAAACAACCATGACTTCGTCCTAAACTGCCAACATAAGATGCTGTATGTAAAATAATTTCTCTTTGTTTTGCATTTCTATTTTTCCACTCTAAGCCATCTAACCCAAGATAATCATATTTTTTTCTGAATGTTATGCCCTCTTTATACCCCACTTTAAAAAAACCTGTGGGTGTTTTGTAAGAACCAGCCTGATTTCCAGCACTCCAAACTCTGTCTCCTCTAGCACCTGAGTTTAATCCATGTGCGACCAAATGCTTATTAACTTCTCCTGTATGTAAGTTAATAATAAACAAACGTTTTTGTGAGGCAAACTTAGTATAGTCAGCAATGGCTAAATAATTTGGAGACAAATACTTAGCATAGCGATTCTTTTCATAATAATGAAAAGTCTTTGCTAAAGCTTTTTCACTCACACTCGAAGTACGCTTAACTTTGTTGTAGATATACTTTAAATGTGCTATTGAAACATAACTTCCGTATTTTATATCTTTATATGTACTCGATGCACAGGTATTTATAGATAAAAATAATAGTGATGATAATAATATTAATTTAGATTTCATTTTTAATCCTTAATTTTAAAATTATATAAAATATTTTATATTTTATTAAGTTTTATAATTTTAAACTATTTTTTATTTATTGTTGTTTAAATTCTGCTAAGATTAGATTTATTTAAAAAAGGAAACACATGCACTATTTAAAGTCACTCAACATACAAGTATTTTTAGGAATAATATTTGGAATAATATTTGGAATCTTACTCCCACAAATTGCCTTAGAACAAAAACTCATTGGAGACATGTTTGTCTCTCTTTTAAAGATGCTTGTTGTCCCTTTGGTTTTTGCTTCTATCTATACAGCGTTAACAGGACTTGGTTCTGTTGAAAAACTTAAAAGTATTGGGCTTAAAACCATTGGTCTCTACCTCTTAACGACAGCACTATCAGTTATGTTAGCCATCATTGTTATGAATCTATTTCCCATAGGTGAACCTGTAAGTTCAGCTGGACTCGAATATGCCAAAGCCACCGAAATTAAACCTTTTTCATTTCATGAGATGATCATGAGCTTTATCCCTTCTAATGTCTTTAACTCTTTGGCTTCAGGGTATATGATGCAAGTTATAGTTTTTGCTGTTTTCTTAGCCTTAGCCTCATTTAAACTGCAAGAGAAACATCAAGATGTACTATTTGATTTATTTACTGCCATCAATGAAGCCATGTTTCATATTGCTAAATGGGTTATTAACCTTACTCCTATTGGTGTTTTTTCACTTATCTCTTACATCATCGCAAAACAAGGAATTGATGTTATTTTAGGTCTTTGGGAATATGTTTTAGTTGTTTTACTTGTACTCATTATTCATGCTATCGTTACTTTGCCCATGGTCTTAGCATTCTTTACAAAAATTAATCCTTACAAATATTTAAATGCTGTCAAAGAGTCAAGTATCATGGCATTCTCAACGGCATCGTCAGCAGCAACCTTACCTGTTAGTTTACAAGTTGTGCAAGAAAAAGGTGGTGTCTCTAAAGATTCTGCTGGTTTTGTTTTACCCTTAGGTGCAACTGTTTCCATGGATGGTACAGCTGCTTACTTAACCATTGCTGTACTTTACATTGCTAACCTAGCAGGTGTTGTTATGACCTTTGGTGACCAAATGGTTTTAGGTCTTACCGTTGTTGCCCTCTCTGTTGGGGTGGCTGCACTTCCTTCTGCGTCATTGGTTATGATGGTGGTTATTTTAAATCAAGTGGGCTTACCTGTTGAATATTTGGCAATTATAGTAGCCGTTGATCGTATTTTAGACATGGCTCGAACTTCACTAAATGTTACTTCTGATTTAATTGTTACGAAGATAGTTGATGTCTTAGGAAAGAAAAAACAAGAAGTGAAGTAAAATGAAAAAGCTCTATATCTTGCTATTAATTATTCCACATTTTCTTCATGCTACAGGAGGTTATGACAATGGTTCACCTGTAGGAGATGGTAAATTAGAATTAGATTTTACTCTTAACCCTGGCAATGTTATTGAGTATGGACAAAGCTATATTACATGGAATTATGGATTAACAGATACACTCGCTTTCCATGGTTATGTTTCTCATGAAGCAAGAGATAGTACCAATCAAATCTATTATGGTTTAAAATATACTTTCTTTCAAAATGATTCATGGGATTTATCGACAGCTTTAGGTTTTAGACATCGTGAAGATGAAACACATATTTATGCCCCTCAACTGCTCTATACTTATAAACTGCCTAATGATTATGATATAGGAGGAAGTATTTTAGATGTTTATGACATCACAGATGCTGAAAATTTGGGGATTACTTATGACATCGCATTAAGAGTTCCCTTTACACTCTCCCTTTTACAACCTTACATCGAGAGTAGTAAACTCGCATTTGGAGCATTTAGGAATGCGAGTGGAAAGCTTTATCCTACGTATAGTATTGATATCAAATTTTAAAAGAGTCAATTATATTCACTTGTTTTTTCAATTTTTTAAGATACTATATGAAAGAGAAAAGATAATAATAAGCTTTATTATCAAAATTTATTTAAGGAATTATACTTTATGTACAAAAGACTTCTAGCACTTATTTTCTTATTACTACAAAACACCTCTATATCTGCCATGGATTTAAATGAAACAATAGTGATTATTAACGAAGCACAAGAAGCAACTCAACTACTACAAAACGAATTTCATACCTTAGTAGAAGAAATACCAATACCTCAAGAAATAGAAGTTCTTGAAATAAATAATTCCTTACCTCAAGTCATTCAACCCTTGCTTATTATAGAAAAAAAGCAAACTCTTGACACAAATAATAGTAGTCTGATGGAAAAACCAAACAATATCCCCTCCTTAAGTTGTAAAGAAAACAATCAAAGTATTATGATAGTTAATGGCTTAAGTATTAACCTAGATAAAAACAATAGCCTATCAGAAAATAGCTGTACAGATGCAAATTTAGGTACAAGTGCTGAAGGGCTTCTTATCTTTAAAACCAGAATTAAACCTTACTGCAAACTATCTGGGGAGCAATTTGCTAAACAATACATGCAAGAGGACTGGGATGATATTTACCATGATCGAGAATTTAAAATGGAAGTCATTAAAGCTTGTCCTCATATAAAAGAAAGATACAAAGATGCATGGACACCTGACCTCTACCAGTTTACACTGGAATATGCAAGTGATAGTGATGCGATTCCTGAGTGTTAATAGCAAAATATGCTATTAACATAAGAAAATGTTTTTAAAAGTCTTTTATGAGACTTCTAATCTCCTTCGATACATCATATTTAAGCCTTAAAATTCATTTTTTATCCGATTCAAACTTTATTACTAAAAAAAGAGACAATAATGCAAAACCTTTTATACCCTGTCAAAGTAAAAAACAATTTTATATTTAACCCTACGAGTCGTGACTTTATTGTTGACGAAATTCCTCTTTATGAATTTACAGGTGAGGGAGAACACCTTATTCTTCATGTACGTAAAAAAGACATGACTACATGGGAAATGGTTTCGGCCATTTCTAAGTATTGTAAAATCAAACAACGTGACATTGGTTACGCTGGGTTAAAAGACAAACATGCTATGACCATGCAGTATGTCTCACTTTTAGCCAAAGACAATGAAGCAATACTCAAAACCTTTAACCATGATAAAATCAAAATTTTAGGAACTTACAGACATAACAATAAAATTCGTATCGGGCATTTAAAAGGAAATCATTTTAAAGTACGTCTTAAAAAAGTCTTAGGGGTGCAAAAAAACAAACTAGACTCAGTGCTAAAATGGGTAAAAGCCAATGGCGTACCAAACTATTTTGGAAACCAACGTTTTGGAAATGATGGAGAGAACTGGAAAGATGGTCAAAAGCTCATTGAAGGAACGTTAAAAATTAGAGATAAAAAGAAAAAAACTTTTTTACTCAATGCTTATCAATCTCGTCTTTTTAACCAATGGCTCTCAAAAAGAATTGAGCTTTCCATGTTGTTAGAATCTTTTAACGAAACAGATACTGAAAAAGTTTTTAACTTACCAAAGGGAAGCCTAAAGGGAACCAAAGAACAGCCACATTTTTTCAAAATACTTGAAGGTGACCTGATGATGCATTATCCCTTTGGTCGTATATTTGAGTTAGAAGACTTAGCAGAAGAAGCCAAACGTTTTTCTCAGTTTGACATTGCACCCTCAGGGCTTTTAGCTGGAAAACGTGTAAGTAGAACAACTAAAACTTCAGCACTTATCGAGAAAGATTATGACGAAGAAATAGGGGAAAATGGGGCAAGACGATATGCATGGATAAAGGTTAGCGACATTAAAAAAACTTATGTAGAAGAAAAAGCCCATTATGAGTTAGAATTTACCCTTCCAAAAGGCTGTTATGCCACAAATGTTTTAGATGTACTTAGAGGAGAGAGGGCTAGTAATTAGTTCTTATAAATCAAAGATATGCCCTTATCTGCTCTGTAATATATATTATTCGGCTAGAATAAGTGCCATGAACTATGAAAAACTTTATGCTAGAATTACCGATGCTTTGGTAGAAAAAGACTATTGTGTTTTAGAAGATGCAATGAATAATGAACTTACTAGCAAACTTTTAACTTTTGCAAAAAAACAAAATACTTTTAAACAGGCTGGTATTTCTCCTTTTAATACGCAACAGTTAGACAGAAGTAAACGACGTGATAAAATTTTATGGATAGATGAAGATAATGGAATTCAAACAGCCTATCTACAATTTACATTGGGGCTACAAAACTATTTAAATAAGGAATTATATTTAGGACTTACTTATCATGAAACACATTTTGCTGTCTATCATAAAGGTGATTTTTACGAAAAGCATTTAGATGCCTTTAAACATTCTAAAAATAGGGTTGTTAGTTTGGTCTATTACTTGAACGAAGCGTGGAATAGCTCTGATGCTGGAGAGCTTCTTATTTACAATGAAAAAGATGAACTTATTAATACCGTTATACCTAAAGCGAATACTTTAATTGTGTTTTTAAGTGAAAAATTTCCTCATGAAGTTTTGGCTGCTAAAAAGAAACGTTATTCTATTGCTGGTTGGTTTAGGGTCGATGTATTATAATTATAAAATACTTTAGATACCATACAAAAATCAAAACAAATAAAGAGAAAAAATGAGCCAACCAACAACCATCTACTTAAAAGACTATAAAGAACCCAACTTCAGCATAAACTCTGTAAAACTAATATTTCAACTTTTTGAAGACTATGCAGATGTTAGTAATACCATGAGTATTACAAAAATAAATAATAAGGTGAGTACTTTAGAACTAGACAGTATTGACCTTGAATTACAAGCAATTACCCTTAATGATAAACTGCTAGAAAATTCAAACTATAGTTATGAAAATGAAGTACTTAAAATTTTTAACGTACCCCAAGAATTTACCCTAAAAATTGAAAATAAAATCTATCCTGCTCAAAATACAGAGTTAGAAGGTCTTTACCTCTCTTCTGGAATTTTTTGTACCCAAAATGAGCCTGAAGG
>CACVAZ010000063.1:0-5412 GCA_902727995.1 uncultured Sulfurovum sp. | reverse complement strand
TCACTTGTAAAAACTGGTTTCAACTTACTTTAAAAGAGGGTCTAACCGTATTTCGAGACCAATGTTTCTCAGCTGATTTAAACTCAAAAGATGTACAAAGAATTAATGACGTTAAAGATCTAAGAAGTTATCAATTTGTAGAAGATGCCTCACCTACTTCTCACCCTATTCAACCTAAGTCATACATTTCTATGAATAACTTTTATACGGCTACCGTTTACGAAAAAGGAGCTGAAGTGATTCGTATGATTCACACCCTATTAGGAGAAGAGGACTACCGAAAAGCTACGGATTTGTATTTTAAAACTTTTGATGGTCAAGCTGTCACTACCCAAGATTTTTTATGGAGTATGAGTGAAGCTTCAGGACATGATTTATCACAATTTGAACGCTGGTATGAACAATCAGGGACACCAACACTCAAAATAAAAGACAAATTTGAAGAGGGAATCTATAACCTTGAATTAACACAAGTCATTCCTAATGCCGTAGACGGTACAGAACAAAAGCCTTATTATTTCCCTTTTAAAATAGGATTCATTAACAAGCAAGGTGAAGAGATTTTAGAAAAAATACTTATCGTCTCTAAAGAACAAGAAAGCTTTAGCTTTGAGGGTTTCAAAGAAAAACCTCATCTCTCTTTAAATCGTGATTTTTCAGCTCCTCTACTGCTTGAATATAATAATGCCAACCATGCTTTTTCAATGCAACATGACAAAAATAGTTTAGCACAATACGATGCTACCCAAGCATTTGCCATTGAGAGCATAGAAAAGCTTATGGAAGGTGAAAAAATCGACCAAAGTTTTATAGAAGCCTATGGAAAAGTACTCGACCTTAACATTGACCTCTCTTTTAAAGCCCTACTTCTAGAACTCCCCTCTGTCTCTTCACTCATGCAAAGACAAGAAGAAATAGATTTTGAACGTATTGAAGAGGCTAAAAACAGACTTTCTTTAGCCATTGCTAGAGAACATAAAGAAAAACTTTTAACTCTTTATCATGCCTATCATGAAGTAACAAGTAATATAAAAAGTAATGCCATTGCAAAACGAAGCATTAAAAATATTTGTCTAACACGTCTCTCAGCTTTAGATGAAGCAAACATCATAAAAATGGCACAAAAACAATACGAGCAATCAAGTTCTATGTCAGACAGAATGACAGCACTACACATCATAGAGAACTCAGAAAAGCACCATGAAGAAACTGAGCTACAAGACTTTTACAAAAAATACAAAGACAATACTTTAGTCATGAATAAATATCTAAGTATTAAGGCTTCTTCACAAAGAGAAGGTTTACTTGAACGTGTTATTAAACTACAAGAAGATGCAGTCTACAATATAACCGTCCCCAACTTAGTACGCTCACTTATTGGATCATTTACATCTAACCATAAGTATTTTCATGCTATAGATGGTTCAGGATATAAATTTATGGCAGATAAGCTCATAGAGATAGATGCCATAAACGCACAAATGGCTTCACGCTTAGCTGGAAGCTTTAAACTTTACAGGAAAATGAACCTTCATAATCAAGAACTCATGAAAATAGAGCTTGAACGAGTTATTTTAACTGAAAACTTATCTAAAAATAGTTTTGAGATTCTCGATAAAATATTACATAGTTGATACTATTGTTCTTTTGTAGAAATAAAAAAAATATATTTTATATCTTTAAGTATATATAAAATATTTATGATTATAATGTCATTCTTAGAAATAAAATATATTATTAAAATATAACATGTTTTATTATAATATCTTATAAAGTACAGAAGGAAAAGAAATGAAAATACAAATTTCAAAAATATTAATCGCACTTTTAATTGCTACGTTAAGTACTGCTTATGCAAATAATCACAGTAACCAAGCAATATCAAAAGCAAAACACTATACTCAAATGAGTACAGTTGAACTGCAAATAGAAGTAGAGAGACTGTCGAACAAAGGTATCTTACCTTTTGAAATGGGGCTTGAGCTTCTCAAAAGATGGGCAGAAAGTAAAAAAGAAGTAAAGTCGTTATAGTTTAGGCTTTAAAGCCTAAGCCTTTTTTACATATTTAGGCGTAATTTTTAAAGCCCCAACTTTAGGAATTTTACAATCAATGGTATGATCATCAGCACTAGGCACCAGTCTTATGTTTTTGATTTTTGTACCCACCTTAACAACCGAACTACTCCCTTTAACTTTTAAATCTTTAATAATGGTTACATCATCACCCGATCTTAATGTCGCTCCATTCGCATCTTTCACCGTAAATTCTTCTTCCTCACCTGCATTTGCTTCCCACTCGTAAGCACACTCTGGACAGATTAATAATGCACCATCTTCGTAGGTATAAGTACTTTCACATTTTGGACAATTTGGTAGTTCGTTCATGGTTTTCCCTTCTAACTTTTGTGGTATTATTACATATGAATCCCAAAAGCCCTCTAATGTCATGAAAAATAACTGCATTAAAAAGTTCCTAACACCCATAAAGAAGAAGATTAAGAACAAAACACGGCTATATCTCACCATAAAACATGTCTACCCTCACCTCTGTGAACTCTCAAATGAAGAAATTTTAGACTATTATCAAGTAAAATCCCTAAAAGAACTTGATGCTCATATTGAGTATGTTAAAGAAATACTCAAAAAGAAAAAAGAAAACGATGAAGAAAAACTTGATGCCTTAGATACTTGCTTTTGTGTAGATTCCCATGGTGACTTTAAATATCTTTACCAAACTAAAAAAGAAGCAGAAAAGCAACGCCTTTATTCCCTCAAAACAAAACGTGTAAAACTCACTCTTTATACTTGTCCTTTTCATTGTGGATGGCATTTATCTAAAGTCTAAGAAATTTTAAAAGACCTTAGGAATAGAAATGGCAAAAATCGCACCATGAACATCATACTCTTTTGTTATACTTCTCTCTTAATATTTTACAGGAAGAGACAATAAGCCTATTTGGAAATAACAACAATAATAATAATGAATTTGATACAGAACTACTCGATGAAAACCTCATCGCAGAAGATGTTCAAGATAAAATAACTTATTGGATACTAAAAATTATCATCGAAATGGGTGGGCATAAACGTTTTATTGACGCAGATAATGACTTTGAACATGAAGACATGGCAAGTTTTTTAGGATTGGAAAAATATGTTGCATTCGACTACAATGACTTTAAGCGTACAGAACCATTACTTTTACTAAAAAAACGTCTTAAAGCACTTAGAAAAAAAGAACCTTTTAGCTCTTCTGATTTGTTAGGTCAAAACATTGAAAAACTTTCAGAATTAATTTTACTCACCCCCTATGAAAAACAAGTTTTAGAGTTTGTGATTTTACTCAAAGAATATGACATGCTCGACAATGCCTTAAGTCTCTTAGGAGGAGAACTAAACTCTTCACGTGCAAAACGTATTTTAAATGTACTCTTAGAAATTCCCATTGAGCCAATAAACGACATGTTTTCAGCACATTCCACTTTTAATCGTTCAGAATTATTAACCTTACATTCTGAAGAAAATTATTCTTTAGGCTCTAAACTAAGACTCATTAACTATGAGTTTGCTGACAACATGTTAAACTTAGACGAAGACATCACCGAAATGATAAAAGACTCTGTACGTCTTTCAGACAAAGGAACGCTTAGCATTAGCGATTATTCTTATATAAAGAGTGATTTAGAAATTTTAATGCCTTTTCTAAACAAAGCACTTGATGAAAAAATCAGAGGAGTAAATATCTTACTCTATGGTTTACCAGGAACAGGAAAAACCGAGCTGTCTAAAACCATTGCTGATGTTTTGGGAACAAAACTCTATGAAATTAGCTATGCTAACTCAGATGGTGATCCCATAGAAGGTGAATCACGACTCAGGCTTTACAAAACAGCCCAAGCACTTTTCTTTAACAACAGAACCTTACTTATGTATGATGAAGCCGAAGATGTTTTTGAAAGCTACGAAGGTGGTTTCTTCATAATGCCCAAACAACAGTCTGACAAAGCATGGATTAACAAGGTTTTAGAAACTAATAATGTACCCACTATTTGGATTACCAATAACATTTCAAGTATTGACAACGCTATTATAAGACGTTTTGACATGAGCATTGAACTGCCCATACCTTCTAAAACTCAACGTAAAGAGATTATTAAAAAACACTCCAACAACATACTTGATGAAAAAAGCATTGAAGTCTTGTCAGAACATGAACACATTGCCCCTGCACTCATCTCTTCAGCTGTAAAAGTAAGTGAACATTTACCAGAAGCTCAACAAAGTAAATCCTTTATGCAACTCATCAACAATACCCTAAAAGCACAGGGTTATGAAGAGGTCAACAAAAACAAATCAGCCGACTTACCCAACAATTACAGTTTAGAGTTTGTCAACACCAACAGCAACCTTGATGACTTAGTAGAAGGTATCAAAGCTCATGAAAATGCGAGAGTCTGTCTTTACGGATCATCAGGAACAGGAAAAAGTGCTTTTGCCAAACACCTTGCTAAAATGCTAGACAAACCTTTTGTCATAAAGTCAGGTTCGTCACTCATGAGTAAATGGATCGGTGAAACCGAAAAAAATATTGCCTCAGCTTTTAGAGAAGCTATGGAAGAAGAGGCTGTACTTATTTTTGATGAAGTCGATGGTTTTCTAGCAGAACGTGGTCAAGCCAAAGTCAATTGGGAAGTTACCCAAGTCAACGAAATGCTCGTTCAAATGGAAAAATTTGATGGTATCGTTATCGCTACTACCAACCTCATTGAACATTTAGACCAAGCAAGTTTGCGTCGTTTTGATTTAAAGCTAGAGTTTAAAAGCCTTTTACCTGAGCAGTTAGAAAAGATCTTCATCTCTTATACAAAAGAGCTAAATATAGAAGCACCAACAACCCATGAACTTCATGAGATACGTTCAATGAAAAAACTCACCCCTGGAGACTTCGCCACCATTTCACGTCAAAGTAAGTTTAAAAAAGTTGCTTCTGCTACGGAATTTATAAAACGTCTTAAAGAGGAACAAAAGCTTAAAAAAGAGAAAAATGGTAATGCTATGGGGTTTATTAATTAAGAATATTTTAAAAAATAAACTCTAAAATAAAATTTACAACTTTAGAAACCTCATCTTTATTAATAAATAAGGTAAGTAAACATGGTGCACCAGAGAAGATTTGAACTTCCACGCCCTAAGGCACAAGCCCCTCAAGCCTGCGTGTCTACCGTTCCACCACTGGTGCATATAAATACTTTTAAAGTGTATTGAACTTTTAAAAATGAGGTTAATTTTAAAAGTCAAAGTGGAACTATTCCACTTTAACTCTGCTTAGTCTTTAAACTAAAACCTATCCAAGGAATGGGTTAGCGTAAAGTGCAATAAGAGCAATAACAAGCGTATAAATAACTTGTGCTT
>CACVAZ010000062.1 GCA_902727995.1 uncultured Sulfurovum sp. | reverse complement strand
AACAGCTTTTTAAGAAATATTAGTACAAGTACTCCATAAAATTTCATCCCTCATAAAAAACATAAGAGATAAACGTTCCCAAATAAAGAGCATTCTTGGTTTCAATCAAAGGAGAATCTTCAAAGGTTGCTCCGTTAATATTAATGTGAGAAACAAAAGCACCATAATTCCAAGCACCTTTTCGGTATTTTAAACTTAAGGTATTTCGGTAACCGTTATAGCCTCCTTTAGCATCATATGCATTTCGTGCTAAGGTTATGTCTTGTTTGCCGACACCATAAAAATAGTTATGATACTTTGAGTCGGCCCATAAAGGGCCTGTTTTTAATTTGACCCTAAAATCATCTTTTTCAAATACATAGTTTAAATTGGGGGCAATAAAAAAGCCTTGGTTTCCAAAATTTTGAATGTCCGTAGCCACAACCATGCGAACAGGTAATTTAAATGTAACTTCATGTTCTTGATCTTTATGAATTTCATAATTTAAACGAGGACCTAACTCCAAGGTAAAATCTAAATCTTCCATGCCATTTCGAAGGGGTACATTGTCACTCTCCACAGGAAGTGAAGCCCCTAAACTTAAGTCGATGGTTATCTTATCGTTATTAAAAAAATTATATTTTAAGCCTCCTTTAGCAAGACTCATTTTTTCACCTTCATAACGAAGATAAGGAATTGGGCTGATAATTCTATTGTTTGACTTTGAGCCAACATAACTAGGGTAGGTCACAACCCCAGCACCAATACCCAACTCATAGTGACTTTCTTGGGCAAAGCTTGAAAGTGTTAAAGCAATGAATCCATTAATTTTTTTCATAAATAATCCTTCGAATAATAAAAAACCCAATGATACTTTATAAATGAGACTTTTCATAGTCCATTTATGGCAATTGAGTTAACTAGTTGAATAAAATTGATAAATAAACAGAAAATCTATACCAATAAACAGGAAGAATCTCTATAATGCCATCAAAAATAAAGAGCAAACCTTTTTTAGCTAGGAGAACAAAAGCATGAAAAAACAAAAAATTGCCATTATAGGTGCTGGTGTTGCTGGTGCGAGTACGGCACTTTATTTAAGCCAATTGGGATTAGACATCACCTTGTATGAACAACAAAAAAGTGTGGTTAGTGGACCTCCTTGGTGTCACCTTCATGCAGGAGGAAACCTTTACCGAGAGATTTCAGATGAACAATGCTTTAGCCTATTGAGCCAATCCATTGACTTTGTAAAACTTTACCCTTATGTTGTTGATTATCGACCTACGGTGATTGCCTTGGCAGATGATGACAAAAGTACGCCATCTTCTCTTCTGCCTCGTTTAAAACGGCTTCAAAAAGAGTACCAACGCCTAATTGACTTAGATAAAAACAATCAAGTCTTAGGGAAAAGTGAGAATTACTATAAACTTTATGACCATGAAAGTATGAAAGCCCTACAAAAAGCTCAAGCAATAAAAAACCCAAAGACCAATGATGAATGGATGATTGCTGTTGCTAAAAATCTTGACTTAAAAAAAGTACAATTTCCTTTGATTTTAGTTCAAGAGTATGGCTTAAACATCTTTCGTTTAGCAGGAGGTTTAATGCTCGACCTAAAAGCTTCAAAGAACGTTAGTTTAAAATTAGAAACTTCTGTTGAGGATATTCAAAAAGATGCATTGGGTTGGTCAATCATTTCAACAAAACAAAACCAAAATAAAGAAAAAAAACAAAACAAAGAACAACAAACTTTTGACTATCTCATCAATGCAGCAGGATTTCAAACAGGAAAAATAGATGACATGCTGGGCATAAAATGTGAACGTATGGTAGAGTTTAAAGCTTCTTATGTTGCCCAATGGCAAGAGTCTAAAACTGTTGCTTTTCCTGAGATTATCATTCATGGTGAACGAGGAACACCCAAAGGCATGGCACAGTTTACACCGTACCCCAATGGTTATTTTCAACTGCATGGCATGACCCCAAATATTACACTCTATGAAGATGGTTTGGTTAAAAGCAGTAAAACAAGTTCACAACCTCAACTTAAAAAGAAGTTTTTAGATAAAGTAAATGAAGGTTGGGAACAAGAAGAGATCAAGCAACGCACTCACAATGCCATTGCCCATGTCGCAAACTTTATACCAAGTTTTAGCGAAGCCACTGTGGGGTCACAGCCTTTGTTTGGTGCTCAGCAAATTTTGGGAAAAGATGCTACCTTACGTGTTGCCGAGGTTTCCTTTCCGTTAAATAATTATGCTCGATGTGAGATTATTAAAGTTTCCTCCGTAACCGACATGATGCAAGGTATTGTTAAAGAGTTAATGGACTTAAATTACCTAAGTCCTCTAAGTTTAAAATATAAGCCAAGTCTTTGTCAAAGAGTTGATGAAAAAGATGTGAAAAACAAGGCTAAAAACATTGCCAAAGAGCGAGGCTACCCAGCTGACATGGCAGAGCGAAATGTAAAATTTATAATGCAAGTAGATTAGAAACTAATCTACTTTTTTACTTTACTTTTCTTTCATATATTTCATAAGCTTCACCTAAAATCAATTTGGCTTGTTTAGGAAAGACCTGTTCTCTGCGTACCATTTTAATGAGTTCTTTTTTGCCTTTTTCACCATATTTCTCAACAATACAAAAAAGGATTTCATTGGAAATAATATCATAGTCAAAATAAGGAAATTTTTCATTAATAATTAAACTTTTCAAAATCTCAAAAGGCTCTTCTTCAACATTAAAAACCTTGGCTGTCAACTCCCTAACACTGTAGTTAGAATCTCGACTGTCCATAAATTCTTGATAAAGGCTTCGGTCTTCTAAACTTAAAGCTGTTAGTTTTCTTCCATAAGCACAACCTGTATCTAAGGCGTAAAAGTCCTCATGTATAATCACGTCATCGACCACGGAATGCCCAAAGAGATTTATTTTTTTGTGTTTATTTTCTTTTATGGGCATCTTAGGAATATAGCGATTAGTAAAAAGCAGTGATTTATGACTTTCATTATCTTTGTGTTCATAAAACTCCATGGCAAAACCATGTGTAATAAAATAATCTCCAAACTCCAAATAAAGAGGCAATTGTGCTATCCAATCTACATGTTTTTGAGCAAGAGCTTTATCTTCTTCATAGTTTGCAATACACTCCAAGCCTCCAAAACGTTTGTCATAAGACCATGGAACATCACGTTTCCCTGCAAGGGCTTCCATGAGGTGTTTCTCCATTAAGGCATCATGATTTCCTTTAACCACTTGCCACTGATTTTCAATGACAAACTCAATAACTTCTTTACTGTAGTTCCCTTTATCACAAAGGTCACCCACAAAAATGAGTTCAGAATCTTTAGGAAGTTGCTTGATTAGTTTTAAAAGTGTATGGTAACAACCATGCACATCTCCAATGACAAATTTATTTTTTAATAGTTCTCTTTTCATGAAGAGAGTCTATATAAAATTATTTACTTTTGGTAGGTTTTTTTTGACACTTAATTAATAGCTATAAAATTTTCATGATATACTTCCTAAAATTAAATCTAATAGGAGTATATTATGTTCAAATCTTTCAATCAAACCTTACTTATTTCAGGAGCTGTAATCTTAGTTATTACAGGATGTAGCCAAAAAGAATCAGTGGGTAATCTGATGATGAAATCCTCTAATCTTACAGAGCAAGATGTCAAGTTAAAAAAACAACTAGCAACACAATGGGAAAAAGGTACTAAGCTTGTAAGTCAAGGTAAAGAACAAATTGAAGAGGGTAAAGAACAAATTGAAGAGGGTGAAGACCTAGTTACAAAAGGTGAAAAAAATATTAGTAAGGGTGAAGATCTTATTGAAGAGAGTGAAAAAGAATTTAAGAAGAAGTTTCCAAACATAAATTTAAAAGGCTAATAGTTTTGGCTTAAATATCTTCTTCTTTTGAGGAAGATGCTTTTTTATGGGACTAAAGTTTATTGAACACGTTATGATGAATTTTCAAGATTCATTTGCCGTTAACCTTATTATGATAAAATATAAAAACTTGAAGGAGTATTATGCTTAAGTCAAAAGTTGTTTTTGTTCTTGTATTTTTTTCTTTATTTTTTACCATTAGTCATGACTTGGTTCTTGCAAAACATTTTAATAATGATTATTCCACAACTTTGGAAGGGCATGATGAGTTAACTCAAAATCATATATCTTCGAATGATCTCATAGATTTACATGAAATTTTTCATTTTTCAGCAATACTCTATGATTTATTAAATATAAAATCACTTCGTACTTTTTACACAAAACTTAATTTTACAACATTAATACCTCCAACTTTTATCTCTCAAAGTAGTTTTAGACCTCCTATAGCTTAATTTCTTATCTTCTTTTTACAACATAGAGTTAACCAATTACATTTTTATAATTAAAGGAATAGACCATGAGAGTATTACTTTCAACCCTTGTTCTCTTAGGCACTCTTCACGCTGAAGAGTTAACATTAAATGAAATTTTAGAAAATACTGTACAAAAAAATATTTTAACAAAAGCCATAAGCCAAGAGGGTTTGGCATTGGAGTTTAAAAATTTAGCCCAAACGCAAACAGATCCATTGACTTTTAATCAGGGGCTTTCACGTGCTAATAGTGTTGGTATTTCAGGTTATGAACATGAAGTATCGCTTTCTAAGGAGTTTAAATTGGGCAACATACAAAGTCTTGAACAAAAACAAAACAGACTCAATAATGAAGCCCATCTCTTAGAACAAGAGCAGTATCTTATAGATTTTGATAATCGTCTTAAAAATCTATACCATCAATATTGTCTTAATCGTACTTTTGTTTCTTCGTATCAAGAAAGTTATGACAAGTTTACCCTACTTTATACTAAAAAAGAGAGAGCTTTTAAATATGATGAAATAGCTAAAGCAGAACTCATTCAACTGGAGTTTGAAAAGAATAGACTAGAGATGGAGTTAGATAATTTTCACCAAAAACAAGAACACTCTAAAATGCAACTCTTGTCACTGACTACTTTAGATGGAAGCAGTGGTTTATCTTGTCAAGATGTTTATCCCATTGTTCAAGAGATTCACTTAGCAACAGATACTTTTGCTCTTTCACAAGAAGCTTATAATAAACGTATTAGGAGTACGCAAGTGGGTCTTGATCGTTATGCTAAAAAGCTTGAAAGCGTAGAAGTTTCTATGGGTTACGCCAAAGAGTTACAAACCGATATTTATACCATTGATGTGTCAATTCCTCTAAATTTTTCTAGTAATAAATCAGAATATGAACGGGCTTCACTGATGCATAAATCTTCTGCAATTAGTTTGCAAAATGAAGAAAAAATGCTCAATAAAAAATATCAAGTTGAGGCATTAAAAGCACGTTTAAGTCGCAACTTTCAAAGTATAGAGGCACAAGAGCAGAGCATTAACTACTATGTCAATACTCTACTGGCTATTGTAAAAAAAAGTTATGACTATGGTGAGAGTTCAGTGATAGAATATCTACTCAGTCAGCAAAAACTCTATGGTTTACAACAGGAATTATTAGAAAAGCAAAAAGGCTACTATGCCACACTTTTTCAGCTTTACAGTACAAGTGAAATAAAGGAGATAAAATAATGACAAAATTACTACTAGGACTTACCCTAAGTCTTTTACTTCTTGAAGCCAATAGCATTAATTTAACAGCTAAACAAGAGCAAGATTGGCAGATAGAAACAGCCATTCCAAAAGTTTCGAGCAGTTTACCTCTAGGTGAATGCATGTCGGAGGTAGTTACGCCTCCTCAACATCTTCATACCATTACTTTACCTTTTGAAGCACAAGTTAAAAAGTTACATGTGGCATTGTACGACAGTGTGAAAAAAGGGCAACTTTTAGCAGAGTTAACAGGTAAAGATTGGATTGAGATTCAACAGCAGTTTATTGAAGAGCGTCTTGAGCTTCAACAGCAACAGGAAGTACTTAACCGTAAAAGTCGCTTGTGTCGTGAAGGAATTATTGCTAAAAAAGAGTGCATTACAGCCAATGCACTTTATAAAGCTCAAAAAAGTAAGTTAAGTGCTTCAAAAGCATTACTCAAAGGATATGGAGCATCAGATAAATTAATAAACAGGCTGAGTAATAAATTAAAAATTTCACAAACCATTCCTGTTTATGCTGAGGTAAGTGGAAAAGTGTTGAAACTTAATATTCAGTCAGGTAAAAGTACCGTGCCTTCGGATGCTTTGTTTATTATTTTGAAAGAGGGAGCTTTGTGGTTACAAATGGATATATTGGCAAAAAAAGCAATGCTCTTAAAGAAGGGTCAAAAAGTTCAAATC
>CACVAZ010000061.1:29212-33510 GCA_902727995.1 uncultured Sulfurovum sp. | reverse complement strand
TTTCTTTTTGACAAACAGTTTTGAGTTCATCTAAAAATCTTCGGTTGAGTAGGGAGAAGTTGTTTTGAATGGATTGAAACCTTGCGTAGCCGTGTTGTTCACTTTTCATTAGGGCTTTGGTTGTACCATAAGCTGTGTCGTTAGACGTTCCAAGGTAGCGAACTTTTCCACTTTGTACCAGTCTGTCAAATGCTTCCATAGACTCTTCAATAGGCACAATGGTATCGGGCCAATGCATTTGGTAGAGGTCAATGTAATCTGTTTTAAGTCGCTTTAAACTTCCCTCAACAGCCTTTTCGATATGAAATCTGTCTATGGCTGTATAGCCATGACGTGTAGGAGGCACAAACCAACCATTCGCAGCTCCTGAAACTTTAGACGCGATGATAAGTGAATCTCTGGGTTTACTAGCCATCCATTCTCCTACTATCTCTTCTGTTAGTCCTACTAATTCACCTGAGGGTGGTACAGGATAAAGTTCTGCTGTATCAAAAAAGTTTATGCCTTGTTCAAAAGCTTTGTCCATGATTTTAAATGCTTCTTTTTTATCTGCTTGTGTACCAAAAGTCATGGTACCTAAACAAATTGGGCTTACTCTTAGTCCTGTTTTACCTATATATCTATGGGTCATAATATTTTCCTTCTTCTAGTATTTGAACTATAGAGGAAGTAATAGAAAATGTCAAGTTTATCAGCATATTTATAAAAGTATAAAAAGTAAAAATATTACAATATGACATATTTTTTTATTTTAAATATTAATAAGGTACAATTTGAAATATTAATTATAAAAGGGCAACAAATGTTGAATAAAAATAGATACTTTGATATTATTCGTGAAGATGTTTTTACTGAAAATGGAGATTTGGCATTAAATAATTATGTAGAGGAATTTGAACCTTACGCTGTACCCCGAACACAAAAGAAGTATGCCAATTTTGGAGAGATTACACTTTTAGACTTTGCCATGAAAGCTGAAAATAGTAGAAAAAAAGATAGAGAGTTTCATAAGAAATATTTACAAGCACAAAAGGCGATTGCTTTAAAGGTTCTACATACAGTTCCAATACTTCAAACAGAAGTTTCTGATACCTTGGGTGGATATGACACGCTTTCTCCCTTACTTAAAAATTTAACCTATGGAGATACTGAATTGGCTGTTTGGATTTTGGATGGGTCGACTTATGTACTTGCAAATGCAGGACAAGGAGAGAGTTCTTGTAATTTATTGTTTTTCTGTCGTATTGAAGATCCAACTTCATAAATAAAATCTATAACTTTTAACTATTTAGTTATAGATATAAATTTATTATTTCACAAGTTAATATATAATTATTTATGTTAAAATTTATTATAAAGTTGAGAACTAAAGGATTTTTATGACTAAAAAAGAAAGATTTATAGAGGTACTTAGAAGATTTGAAACACCAGTTACCGTATCTGAATGGGCAAAGAGGGTGGTTCACGAGTACCCCCATATTTTAAATCAAATTAATAGTGAAACGAATGAGCCTATGACGCTTAAGGCATTAGCAACAATAATAAGCTTAAAAGTTTCAAGGGGAGAATTCTCTGAACTTAAAGTTTTAGACTCAGAACCGTATAGACATGTTATGTATATGAGTGAAAATAAAAAGAATGATGTAATAAAATTAGAAGTCAGTAAAGATATCGAAGGCATTATGCTCGAGTCTAAGATGCATGAAGACATTAAAAAGTCTACAGAACAAGACAAATATAGACTCGAAGAACTGAAAAGTATTTGTTCTCAGTTAAACAAATATTTTTCATTAAACTTTATGTTACACCATACACAATCGCTCTCTAACTTTAAAAATAGAGGACGACATCACGTGGATAACATAGAAGTTCTAACCATTGAACACAGCTTACTTAAAAAAGAGGGAAGGAAGAAGTTTTCAGTAGAAGAGCAAAAAGCTTATATTAAAAGAGTTATTTCTGTGCATATGATGATTGATAAAAGCATCGATATTAATTTAACAGACGAAGTGCTTGAAATGTTGTTGGATAGATTGGAAAAAATTTATTAGATTATGGCTGACAGGAAGAGATTCGAACTCTCGGTGAGTTGCCCCACACAGACGTTCCAGGTCTGCACCTTCGACCACTCGGACACCTGTCAACAGTTACTTCATAAGTGAAGAGTAGAATTATAGCCAATAGTGTTTAAATTAGTATAAATTTAATTTAATTTTAGCTTTTTTTGGTTATGATTCCCTTGCTCCTTTTAGACCTATGCAATAGTAGAGGTGGACAACGGGTCAGGATGGGAACATAGCAGCCCACCTGCCTTTATTGTGTGCCGTAGGTATCTGGAAGGAGTACTATTCTCTTTTCCTACTTTTTATAACTTTTCTTGATACATATCAATGTTTATATATGTTAAATATGATAAGATTTTTTACTTATATAAAAAGGAAATAGGATAACATCATGACAAAATATTTCAAAACTCTACTGCTTTTAGCTTTCTTACCTTTGACACTTTTATTTGCAAATACTCAGTTAGATTTTTCTTCTTTAGTTGATGAATTTATGGATGAGAGTAATGGCTTAAAAAAGACCATCAATCTCTCAGGTAAACAAAGAATGTTAACACAACGTATGACAAAATTAGTTTTGCAACTTGATTTAAATATTCAACAAGAGGTGACTAAAGTAAAATTAAATGAATCAGCTTCACTTTATGATGTAACATTAAAGATGTTCAAAGAGGGTGACAGTGATTTAGGGATTAAAAAACCTACAAATAAAGCGATATTAGAGAAAATTAATTTAGTTGAAACAGAGTGGGCTATTTTTTATAAAGCCATTAAAAGTATTGAAGCTGATAAGCTCGATGAAAAATCATTAAATTATATTATAAAAAATAATGAAAAACTTTTAAAACTTTCCAATGATTTAGTGAAAGCTTATGAAGCTTCAAACACTTCTACAAACTATCTTGAAAAAGCACGGTTAAGTGTGGTTAATATTGCTGGTAGACAACGTATGCTAACCCAAAAAATGACCAAAGAAAAATTACTTGTTTTAAGAGGTGATAAGGCATACCGTGGAAAACTATCTCAAACCATTGACCTTTTTGATACGACATTAGCAAAATTAATAAAAGGCGATGAAAATCAAGATATGCCAAAACCTTCGAATGAAAAAATTATTAAACAGTTAAAGAGTGTTCTGAAATTATGGAGTGAATTAAAACCTTTGTATTTAAAAGAAAAAAATACTGATACTGAATGGGCTTCGATTATTCATCAAAATCCAATTTTATTAAAAAAAATGAATACTATGGTGCTCTTGGCTGAAAAAGAGCTAGAGTACTAAGCCAAATTTTCATCATTAATGACTACCCATTCATAAAAGGGTAAAGCTTCAAAAACTATGTTTTCAATACGAAACTCAAAGTTACTAGCTACCGTTATGACAAAGACTTTTTTCACTTTTTGTTTTTTATAGATAATAAACTTATTGTGTGCTTTTTTCCAAAAGCTTTCTTCTGTTTCAAAAGGAGCAGGGAGTATTAAGTTATTTACATTGGTTATATATGTATTGAGTCCGAAAGTTTTAAAAGGAACATTGTGTTTCAGCAATGAGAGTGCTACCATGGTTTCAAATTGTTTCGGGAAGTGTTGACTAAGGCTTAGATATTTGGCTAGGGCAAAGTCAAAGAAAAGTAATTTTTTTTGTTTTGGACTCTCTACATGATGTATAAAAGTAATAATATTTTTTTCTTCAAAATCTTTTATTTGTTTATAGATTAAATCTTTTGATATCTTGTAACGCTCTTTAGCATGGGTATAGAGTTGAAAGGTTGTCACAGTAGCTCCATTAAAGTAAGCCAATACAGTGAGCAACTTTTGTTCAGAGGTAGAAAAATGACTTCGTATAAAATTTAGAAAGAGTTGTTCTTTAGGAGTTGATTGGATAGCGAGTTGAGGTAAAGTACCTTGTTTTAGGAATTGATTGAAAATTTGTTTTTCTGTTCCTCTTTTTTGAAAAGAAAAAAACTCTTCATAATCAAGTAGTGGTAATTTTAAGGTTTCAAAGCTTTCACCATAGAGATAATCAGTTGATGAGATAATAATGAGTTGTTTAACAGTAGGTAAGTATTCAAAATAATTATGACTATAATGATCGAATACGAGGTAATCAATTGCATTGACTTCAATAAAACTTTGTACATCTTCTTCCATAATATCACGAAATATAAATTTTGGATCTTGAAAATCAATGTAGAGTACTTTTTCTTTGTCAAAGTTCATGAGGTAATCAAGTGC
>CACVAZ010000061.1:4313-29112 GCA_902727995.1 uncultured Sulfurovum sp. | reverse complement strand
TTTGAGATTAGAATTCATGCAAGAATGATTGATATCGTTTCAGCTACTTCGGACACTATAGATTCACTTATGAAACTAGACCTGGCACCAGAAGTTGATGTTGAAATTAGATCAATGGATAATTAGGAGTAGATGATGGAATTTATTATTGAAAAAGTAGGTATGAGCAGAACGGTAGGTGTTCCAAGTATTGCTGTTACACTTTTAAAAGTTATCGAAACTAAAGTATGTGAAGTACGTGAAGATGGTAAAGCAGTTGTTTCTTACCACAGTAGCAAAAAAATTAATAAAAGTATCGAAGGTCAACAGGCTAAATTCGGTATCGACAAAGAGTTTAATAAATTTATGACAATTACAGTTGCAGAAGGTACAGAGGCTGGTGATTACAGTACTGAATTACTTGCATCAGCTGAATTGGTTAAAACTTCATTAAACACTAAAGGTCGTGGTTTTGCTGGTGGTATGAAACGTCATAACTTTGGTGGTGGTCCTGCATCTCATGGACATAGATTTGGTAGAAGAATTGGTTCAATCGGTAATGCTGAGTGGCCAGGTCGTGTACAGCGTGGTAAAAAAATGCCAGGTCAGTACGGAAATACCCAAGTTACAGTTAAAAATGATGTTATTTCATTTGATGCTGAAAATGGAATTTTAGTATTAAAAGGTTCAATCCCTGGTCACAATGGTGCACGTGGATTGGTAAGGATTGTTAAATAATGAGCGCAACAGTAATTAAAACAAGTGACCTTCCAGAGTCATATTCAGAGATTAACCCACATAACCTTTACTTGTATTGTAAAGCTTATGCTTCTGGTTTAAGAGCAAATACTGCACACACAAAAACACGTTCTGATGTTCGTGGTGGTGGTAAGAAGCCTTGGGCTCAAAAAGGTGGAGGACGTGCTAGAGCAGGTTCTGTTAGATCACCTATCTTTGTTGGTGGTGGTGTTGCTTTTGGACCTAAAAACAACCGTAACTACGATCAAAAAGTTAATAGAAAACAAAAGAAATTGGCACTTAGTTTTGCATTAGCAGAACTAGTAGCTAACGAAAAACTTTTTGTTATGGACAATATTGTTATTGAATCAGGTAAAACAAAAGATGCTGCTGCATTTGTTGCTGGGCTTGGGCAAAGAGACCTACTTATTGTTAAAGAACTTATTGATGATAAAACATTCCTTGCATTTAGAAACCTTCAAAATGCATACTTAGTTGAAGCAAATGAGCTTAACGCATACCTAGCAGCTGCTTACCACTCAGTGGTAATCGAAAAGTCTGTTTGGGAAAAATTAACAAAAGAGAACTAAGATGGCAGATATTACAGATATTAAATCAATTTTGTACACAGAGAAAACTCTTGCAATGCAAGAAGATGGTGTACTTGTTGTTCAGACTAGTCCAAGAATGACCAAAAATGGTCTAAAAGCAGTTTTCCAAGAGTACTTTGGTATTAAACCTCTAAGAGTAAATTCAATGAGAGTTAATGGTAAAGTTAAAAGATTTAAAGGTGTTGAAGGTAAAAGACCAGACTTGAAAAAGTTTTACGTATTTTTACCAGAAGATGCAAAAATTGATAGTTTAGCAGTGTAGGGAGAATACGATGGCAATTAAATCATATAAACCAACCACAGCAGGTAGACGTTATATAACGAATCTTGACTCTGGTGATATTACAGCAAAAGCTTCAGTTAGATCTCTTTTAAAGAAGCTTCCACGTTCAGCTGGTAGAAACTCTAATGGTAGAATTACCTCTCGTCACAGAGAAGGTGGAGCTAAAAAACTTTATAGAATTATTGACTTTAAAAGAAACAAGTTTGGTGTTGAGGGAACAGTAGCTACTGTTGAGTACGACCCATACAGAACTTGTAGAATTTGTCTTGTTAAATATACGGATGGTGATAGAAGATACGTGCTTCAAGCTAAAGGACTAAAAGTTGGAAACAAAATCATGTCAGCTGAGTCTGGTCTTGATATTGTTACAGGAAACTGTATGAAGCTTAAAGCGATTCCTGTTGGAACATTGGTCCATAACATTGAACTTAATGTTGGACAAGGTGGTACAATGGCTCGTTCAGCTGGTGGTTATGCTCAGATTATGGGTAGAGATGGTAAATACGTTTCACTTAGACTTCCATCTGGTGAGATGAGATATGTTCTTGGTGAATGTTTAGCAACTATTGGTACTGTTGGTTCAGAAGACTGGGCAAACGTTGTTGGTGGTAAAGCTGGTCGTCAAAGACATAGAGGTATTAGACCACAAACCAGAGGATCTGCGATGAACCCAATAGATCACCCACATGGTGGTGGTGAAGGTAAGACTAACTCTGGTAGACATCCTGTCTCTCCATGGGGTATGCCGACTAAAGGTTACAAGACTCGTAAGAAAAAAGCTAGTGATAAGTTAATTATCTCTAAGAGAAAGAAGTAAGGGTAAGGTATGGCAAGATCAACTAAAAAAGGTCCATTTATAGATGACCACTTAAGAAAAAAAGTTCTTAAGGCTAAAGAAGAAGGTTCTCATAAACCAATCAAGACTTGGTCAAGAAGATCAGTTGTTTTCCCTGACTTCATTGGTTTAACTATCAATGTGCATAATGGTAGACAATTTATTCCAGTATTTATTACAGAGAATCACGTAGGTTATAAACTGGGTGAATTCGCACCAACTAGAACATTTAAGGGCCATAAAGGTTCTGTTCAGAGAAAAGGGTAGTTATGAGTAAAGCATTATTAAAATTTACAAGAGTAGCCCCTAACAAAGCAAGAATGATTGCTAGAGAAGTTCAAGGTATGAACGCTGAATTGGCACTTGCATCATTAGAATTTATGCCTAATAAGGCTGCGAGATTAATTTCTAAAGTAATTGCATCAGCAGTTGCCAATGGTGATTTTGAGCCAGAGGAAGTTGTGATTACATCTTGTAGAGTTGACAAAGCATCTGTAATGAAAAGATTTAGACCAAGAGCAAGAGGAACTGCGAGCAGAATTCTTAAGCCTACGGCACACATCATGGTAGAAGTAAGCAAAGTAGAGGAAGCATAATATGGGTCAAAAAGTTAATCCTATAGGTCTTAGACTTGGAATAAATAGAAACTGGGATTCAAGATGGTTCCCTAAAAAAGAGAGAACAGCTGCCTTTATCGCTGAAGATTATGCATTAAGAAAATTTTTGAAAAAAGAACTTTTTTATGCAGGTGTTGCCAGTATTATTATTGAAAGAACAGCTAAGAAAGTAAGAATTACTATCGTAACTGCAAGACCTGGTATTATTATTGGTAAAAAAGGTGCAGATATTGAGAAGTTGAAAACTACTTTAAACAAAATGTTTAAAAAAGATATTTCTCTTAATATTAAAGAAGAAAAAAGAGCTCAAGCTTCTGGTCAATTGGCTGCTGAAAATGTTGCGACTCAACTCGAACGTCGTGTTGCCTTTAGACGTGCAATGAAAAAAGTTATTCAAGGGGCATTAAAGTCTGGTGCTAAAGGAATTAAAGTTTCTGTATCTGGTAGACTTGGTGGGGCTGAGATGGCGAGAACGGAGTGGTACTTAGAGGGTAGAGTTCCTTTGCATACACTTAGAGCTAAAATCGATTACGGTTTTGCCGAAGCACAAACTACTTACGGAATCATTGGTATTAAAGTATGGATTTTCAAAGGTGAAGTTCTTGCTAAAGGTATTCAAGCTGAGCCGAAAGAAGAACAAAGAGGTGGTCGTAAACCACGTCAAAAGAGAGGTGAATAGTTATGTTGATGCCTAAGAGAACTAAATTTCGTAAGGTAATGAAAGGTCGTAACAGAGGTAAATCATTTCTTGGTAACAAGATTGAATTTGGTGAGTACGCATTAAAAGCAGTTTCTGCTGGAAGAATCAATTCAAGACAAATTGAAGCTGCTAGAGTTACCATGACTCGTGAGATGAAAAGACAAGGTAAATCTTGGATTAGAGTTTTCCCTGATAAGCCTCTTACAAGAAAGCCTCTTGAGACAAGAATGGGTAAAGGTAAAGGTGCTGTTGAAGAATGGGTTATGAATATTAAGCCTGGAAGAATTGTATTTGAAGTTGCTGGTGTTCCTGAAGAAGTTGCACGTAAAGCATTAACATTGGCTTTACACAAACTTCCATTCCAATGTAAAATTATCGCTGCGAAGGATAGTCATGAAATATACTGATATTGCAACTAAAACAGTTGAGGAATTAACAGCATTGCTTAAAGAAAAAAAGCTTGAGCTTTTTGGACTTAAAGCAAAGCAAAAAACAATGCAACTTACTAATACTAGTGAGTTAAGAGTAGCGAAAAAAGATATCGCTAGAATTCAAACAGCTATTACAGCTGTTGCGAAGTAAGGGGTGCGAGTATGCCAAAAAGACAAATAACAGGTACTGTGATTAAAATTGCAGGTGAAAAAACGGCTACTATTGTGGTTGAGCGTAAAGTTATTCACCCAAGATACCACAAAACTGTAAAAAGATTTAAAAAGTATCTTATCCATGATGAAAAAGCTACAGCAAAAGTGGGAGATACTATCTCTGCTATTGAGTGTAGACCATTGTCAAAAAGAAAAACTTTTAGACTAGTTGAAATTGTAAAAGAAGGAGAAGAGTAATGATCCAAGGTTTTACAAGATTAACCGTTGCTGATAACTCTGGTGCAAAAGAAATTATGTGTATCAAAGTTCTTGGTGGGTCTAAAAGAAGATATGCTTCAGTTGGTGACGTTATTGTTGCTTCTGTTAAAAAAGCTCTTCCAACAGGAAAAGTTAAAAAAGGTAAGGTAGTTAAAGCCGTAGTTGTAAGAACTCATAAAGAGATTCAAAGAGAGAATGGTTCTTTAATCAGGTTTGATGACAACGCTGCTGTAATTATTGATGACAAAAAACAACCAATTGGTACACGTATTTTTGGACCTGTAGCTCGTGAAGCGCGATATGCAGGATTTATGAAAATTGTATCACTTGCTCCAGAGGTATGGTAATGGCAAACAAAAAATTTAATATCAAAAAAGGTGATCAAGTTTTGATCATTGCTGGTGATGATAAAGGGACAACAGCTACCGTTCTTAAAGTACTTACAAAAGTAGACAAAGTAATTGTTGAGGGTTGTAAACTGGCTAAGAAAGCTGTTAAACCAAGTGAAGAAAATAAAGATGGTGGTTTCGAAAACAAAGAGATGCCAATTCATATTTCTAACGTAAAAAAAGTAGAGGCATAATACGATGAGTAGAATGAAGCAAAAGTACAATGACATTACAGAGTCTCTACGCGAAGAGTGTGGAATTAAAAATGTAATGCAGACACCTAAGCTTGAGAAGATTAATATCTCTGTTGGTGCTGGTGAAGAAGGTAAGGACAACAAACTTATCGCAAACATGGTAGATACAATTTCTTTAATTGCTGGTCAAAAAGCAGTGGTTGTGAATGCTAAAAAATCAGTTGCTGGTTTTAAAGCTAGAGAGGGTGCACCATCAGGAATCAGAGTAACTTTACGTGGTGAAAATATGTATAACTTTTTTGATAAATTGGTTTCTATTGCCTTACCAAGAGTAAAAGATTTCCGTGGTACACCTAGAAAAGGTTTTGATGGACGTGGTAACTACAACTTTGGTCTTCAAGAGCAACTTATGTTCCCAGAAGTAGAATTTGATAATATTATTAAAACTCATGGTATGAACATTACAATTGTAACAAGTACTGAAAACGATAAAGAGGCATTTGTTCTTTTAGAGAAACTCGGAATGCCTTTCGCTAAAGGAAAGAAATAATGGCTAAGAAATCAATGATTGCTAAACAGCAGAGACCTGCTAAGTTTAGTACAAGAGCATATACTAGATGTAGTATTTGTGGTAGACCTCACTCTGTATACCAAGATTTTGGTATTTGTAGAATTTGTTTAAGAAAAATGGCAAACGAGGGATTAATCCCTGGTATGCGAAAATCAAGCTGGTAAGGAGAAGTAAAAGATGATGACAGATATAATTGCAGACTCTCTTACTCGAATAAGAAATGCTGCACAAAGAAGATTAGACGTAACAACGCTACTTCACTCAAAAACAATTGAGGCTACAGTTTCTATTTTAGTAGACAAGGGTTACCTTGAGAGTTTTAAAGTAAAAGAAGATGGTAACAAGAAGACAATTAAAGTTGTACTTAAGTATGATGAAAATGGTCATAGTGTTATCAATGAAGTTAAGAAGATTTCAAAGCCAGGTAGACGTGTTTACCAAAGTGCAGGAGAAGTTAGATTTTTTAAAAATGGTTACGGAACACTTGTAGTTTCTACCAACAAAGGCGTAATCGCAAATGACGAAGCATATAAGCTTAGCGTTGGTGGTGAAGTTCTTTGTAGTATTTGGTAAGGAGTAGATATGTCAAGAGTAGGAAAAAAACCTGTAACTGTTGCTAATGGTATTGAAGTATCTGTTGAAGGTACTCAACTTGTTGCTAAAAAAGGTAAAAACGAAAAAAGATTGGAAACTCATGGTAGAGTTGAAATTTCAATTGATGGTACAGAAGTAACTTTTGCAAAAGTAGGAGAATCTAAAGAAAGTGCAGCTTTCTGGGGAACTTATAGAGCATTGTTCGCTAACATGATTGAAGGACTAGACAAAGGTTTCAAAAAATCTTTAGAAATCAATGGTGTTGGTTATAGAGCTGCTGTTCAAGGACAAACTCTTAACTTGCAACTTGGTTTCTCTCATCCTATTGATTATGCTATTCCTGAAGGAGTAGAGGTTACTGTTGAGAAAAACTTGATTCACCTTTCGGGTACAGACAAACAGACTATTGGTCAAGTTGCTGCTGAGATTAGAAGCTTTAGACCACCAGAGCCTTACAAAGGTAAAGGTGTTAAGTATACTGATGAAGTTATTATCAGAAAAGCTGGAAAATCAGCAAGTTAATAGGAGCATATGATGTTAAAAAGTATTCAAAAAAGAAAAAACAAACTTAGAATTCAACGTAAAAGAAGAGTAAGAGGAAAAATTTCTGGTTCAGAAATGCTTCCAAGAGTATCTGTTTTTAAATCAAACAAACACTTCTATGCTCAAGCGATTGATGATGTTGCTGGGGTAACACTTGCTTCTGCTGATGGTAAGAAAATGGGTTTAAAAGCAAATCAAGAAGATGCTAAAAAAGTAGGTGCTGCAATGGCAGATGCTCTTAAAGCTAAAAATATTGAGACAGTTGTTTTCGATAGAAACGGTTATCTCTACCATGGCGTTGTTGCATCATTTGCAAACGCTATGAGAGAAGCTGGAATCAAGTTTTAAGGAGAGATGAATGTTAGCTGAAAATATTGATAGAGAAAAATTTGAAGAGAAAATTGTAAACATTGGTCGTGTTACTAAAGTTGTAAAGGGTGGTAGACGTTTTAGATTTACTGCACTTGTAGTTATTGGTGACAAAAATGGTACAATTGGTTATGGTACAGGTAAAGCGAAAGAAGTTCCAGATGCTATTAAAAAAGCAGTTGATGATGCTTTCAAATCTCTTGTTCATGTTAATGTTAAGGGTACAACCATTGCTCATGATGTTCAACAAAAAACAGGTGCCAGCCGTATTATCTTAAGACCAGCATCAGAAGGTACAGGAACTATCGCTGGTGGTGCGATGAGACCAGTATTTGAACTTGCAGGTATTCAAGATGTTATTGCAAAATCATTGGGTTCTAACAACCCTAACAACCTTGTAAGAGCAACAATCGATGCTCTTGTAAAGATTAAAAAGTAAGGGAGTAGATATGGCTTTACATAATTTACAACCAGCAGCCGGTTCAACACGTAATAGAAAACGTGTTGGTCGTGGTTCAGGTTCAGGAACAGGTAAAACTTCAGGACGTGGTAACAAAGGTCAGAAGTCAAGAACTGGTTACTCAGCTAAAAGAGGTTTTGAAGGTGGTCAAATGCCACTTTACAGAAGATTGCCAAAAATTGGTTTTACTTCAAGAGTGACTAAACCTCATTCAATTAATGTAGATAAAAACAAAGCGATTGCAGAGCTTTCAGAGATTACAATGGAGACTATTGCTTCTGTATATAGATTTCAAAAATCTGTAACAAAAGTAAAGCTTATTGGTTTGGGTGCTAAAGATTTAGTAGCTAAAATCAAAGATGAAGCTGTTACAACGAGTGGTAACTAACCATGAGTAATGCTTTAACTCAAAAAATACTGATTACTTTTGGATTTCTATTTGCCTACAGAGTTTTAGCATATGTACCAGTTCCAGGTGTTGATACTACTGTTATTGCATCATTTTTTAATGGTCAAGGTGTTGGAGACATGGTTAATATGTTCTCTGGTGGTGCAATTGAGCGTTTCTCAATTATTTCACTTGGAATCATGCCTTACATTACTGCTTCAATTGTAATGGAGCTTATGGCTGCGACTTTTCCAGCTATTGGTCAAATGAAAAAAGAACGTGATGGAATGCAGAAATACATGCAAATCATTCGTTATGCAACCATTGTTATTACCCTTGTTCAAGCATTTGGTGTCTCTGTTGGACTTCAAAGTATGAATGGTGCTGTACTTATTGACCCTACAACATTTACTATCATTACAACGGTTTCTATGTTAACTGGTACGATGTTATTAATGTGGATTGGTGAGCGTATTACCCAAAGTGGTATTGGTAATGGTATCTCCCTGATTATTTTTGCTGGTATTGTTTCTGGAATTCCTTCGGCTATTTCAAATACGATGACCTCAGTGAATACAGGAGCATTATCATTCTTAGCTGTATTGGCGATGGTAGCCATTATTTTCTTAACGATTTTTGTAATTATTTATATTGAACTTGGTGAGCGTAGAATTCCTATCTCCTATTCAAGAAAAACAATTATGCAAAATCAAGACAAGAGAGTGATGAATTACATTCCAATTAAGGTAAACCTTGCAGGAGTTATTCCTCCAATTTTTGCTTCAGCTGTTTTGATGTTTCCTCTTACGATGTTAGGGAGTTCCGATAATGAGTATGCAAAAATGATAGCTGATGCATTAGCACCAGGGGGTATGGCATTTAATGCTGCTACTTTCTTCTTGGTGGTATTTTTTGCTTTCTTCTATGCGTCGATTGTATTCAATGCTAAAGACATTGCTGATAACTTAAAGCGTCAAGGTGGATTTATTCCAGGGGTACGTCCTGGTGAGCATACTAAAGAGTTTATTAATGAAGTAGCGAGTAGATTAACAGGTTCAGGTGCATTTTACCTAGCAATTATCTCTACTGTACCGTTCATATTAATTAACTCTATTGGTGCAGCCTTCTACTTTGGTGGGGTTGCTGTACTAATTATTGTTCAAGTTGCACTTGATACAATGAGAAAAATTGAAGCTCAAATTTATATGAATAAATACGAAACATTAGGCTCAGTGGGTCTATAATGGCAATTGCACTTCGTAAACCTGATGAATTGACCAAGCTAGCATTAGCTGGGTCAATTGTCGGTAAAACACTTAAATATCTCCAAGAAAATGTTACTGTTGGAATGACACTTAATGAAATTGATGCTATGGGTGAAGCTTTTATTCGAAAGCATGGGGCTGAACCATCATTTAAAGGTCTTTATGGTTTCACAGGTTCTGTTTGTACCTCACTTAATGAAGTGTGTATACATGGCGTACCAAGTGATCAAAAAGTACAAGAAGGTGATATCTTAGGACTTGATTTAGGGACTAAAATAGATGGGTACTTTGGTGATGCAGCTATTACTATGCCTATTGGAAAAATTTCTGAAAAAGATGAAGATCTAATTGCTTGTGCCAAAGATTCTCTTTATCATGGGATAGAGAATATTAGAGTAGGTATGAGATTTAAGGAATTGTCTTCTCTTTTAGAGAGGTTTATTTTGGCACGTGGTTATGTTCCATTACGCGACTTTTGTGGTCATGGGATTGGAAAAAAACCTCATGAAGAACCCAATATCCCAAACTATGTAGATGGTAACCCAAAGCAAGGTCCAAAGATTAAAAATGGCATGGTCTTTTGTTTAGAACCAATGGTTTGTCAGAAATCTGATGAACCTAAAATTTTAGAAGACAAATGGTCTGTGATTAGTACAGATAGACTTCGTTCATCTCATTATGAACATACCGTAGCAATTGTAGATGGGAAAGCAGTGATTTTAACAGATGCTGAACCCACCCATAATTTATAGATAATTCCAAAGTATAAACAAAATAACAGTACAGATTCAAAGGAGAATACATGGCTAAAGACGACGTAATAGAAATTGATGGTAAAGTAGTTGAAGCATTACCTAATGCAACTTTTAGAGTAGAATTAGATAATAAACATATTATTTTATGTCACATTGCAGGAAAAATGAGAATGCATTACATTAAAATTTTACCGGGCGATACCGTAAAAGTTGAGTTAACACCCTACAGCCTTGATAAAGGTCGTATTACTTTTAGATATAAATAGGCTTCTGCTTTTATTTATAATTTAACTTTTCATTGAACATGAAATTGATGTTCAATGAAAGTATTAGTGGTTTATGAATCTAGACCATGATACTTTCTATAAACTTTTCTTATGTGGTCAGGTTTCATACCTCGAAGTTTCATTTCTGCTCGTTCTTCGGCGACATGCTCACTTTTAATACGGACAAGCATTTCCCATCTTTTTATTAAAACATTTTTTACTTCTGTTGCAAAATCATCAGGATAATCAGAAAAACTTGTTTCTTTAATAAGCGTTAGTTGCTCAGGAGGATGTGTTTTGTCTACTTCCACGAATTGTGTCCAATGAGCTTCAAGTACAGCCTTTAACTCTTTGAGATAGTCACCCTCATAGTCTGGAAATGCTTCTGCTAATGCATTGCCAATGTCTTTTAGCTCATTCGAATTAACAACCTCTAATTCTTTTTTGAAAGTTTCTAATTCTTCTTCATACTCAGCAGCATCTTCATACAGCTTTGCAATTTTTGCACTGTTGGCACTACGGTCATTATTTGTAGTGCTTCTAGGTGCATCTTCTGCTATGCCGTAAGAGGCTTTAAGGTCTGCCATTTGCAATTCTAATAAACGTGTTTGTGCTTCATCAGCCATGTTGTTGTCCTTAATATTGATTTTTCGCAGTATAACATAGAAATTATTATGGGTATCATCAAACTTAAATTATGGAAACACTAAAGTAAAAGTACTCCCTTTTTTCACTTTAGACTCCAGTAAAATCTTAATATTATTTGCACGACAAACGCCCATGACGATGTCTAGCCCTATACCAAAGCCACCAGAGCCTTTTTGAGAAACACGTTTGTAACGTTCAAAAATCTTTTTTTGATTCTCTTTGTCAATTCCCATCCCTTGATCTTTAATTTTTAAAATATTATCTTGTAGTGAAATATCAATGGTTTTATTATTATAAGAGTATTTAATAGCATTTGAAATGAGGTTGTTGATTAGTTTTCTTATGCTATTTTTGTCCATGTTAATTAGGAGGGTATTGAGTTCAGCATTGATGGTAATATTTTTGTTGGCTGCTATTTCTTTAAAATATTTAATAGAAGCATAAATATGTTCAGAGAGGTCAAATTCTTCTTTAATCTCTATATCTAAATCATTAAAAGCTAAGTAAGCGATAGAGTTATAGGTCTCAGATATCATTTTTGAAGAGAGAAGCATATGTTCTACCATTTCTTCATCATAATTTTTTTTAAGATAATTTGCAGACATCATCAGTGCTGTAACTGGTGTATTTAGCTCATGGGCTGAATCTTTCATAAAACGGCTTAAAATGGCAAAGTTTTCTTTAACAGGTTTGAGAAGTAGTCGTGCTAAAAAGTAACCAACGAGAGCAATGAAGAGGGAAGCAAAAAGTAACCTCAAAAGAATCATAAACTTTAAATCATTCATCTCTTTTGAGACGTTAGCATCTTCAATAATGATGTATTCTATACCATTGGTAGGCGTTAAAAGTCGGGTAACAAAAAAAGCAGAGGTATGGTTGGTATAGTTAATTTGCTCAAAGTTAATGTTCCCTGTTGTAAGGTTAGATTTAATGACATCCTTATTTTTGCTATAAAGACCTATTTTGATGGGATCACTACTGTCAAAAAGATCAGCAAGATTTATCTTTTTCATAATATGTACTTTAACTTGCATTGCCATATGTTCCATGGTAACACCACATATACGGTCAATGGTTGCTACTTTTTCTTTATAATAAAAAAAACCAATGGTTCCGAGCATAAAGACAGAAGAAGAGATGTAAATGAGTAAGAAGCTAATTAAAGCACGACGTTCATCATGGTACAAGACGATATCCCATTCCACGGATGGTCTCAATGCTTTCTTTTCCAATGAGTGCACGTAAGTTTCGTATATAGACACGAAGCGTGGCATCACTAGGCATGGTTTCGTAAGTCCATAGGTTTTGAGTAAGCTCTTCTTTTGAAACCGTTCGGGTACGATTAGTGGCTAAGTAATTTAACAGTTCAGACTCTTTTTTTGCAAGAGAAAATATCTTATTATTTTTAATAAGTTGATTATTTAAGGCATCAAAAAGGACTTCATTGTTAACTTGAATTAGTTGATTTTGTTCGATATTAAAAGTACGAGTAATATTTGAAATACGCATGTCAAGTTCATCAAGTTCAAAAGGTTTTTTGATGTAATCATTACAACCATGAGTAAAAGCTTTTTTAAGATGAATGGTGTCTTGATAAGCTGTTATCATAATAATTGGGGTAGTATCACTGTAAGAACGTAACTCTTTTATGAGTTCTAAACCTGTAATTCCTGGAACATTAGAATCTAAAATAAGTAAGTCAAACTTTTTCTCTTCGACTGTTTCTAAAGCTGTGTCTCCATCATAAACTGAAGTGACTTCGTAATCTAAAGAGAGATGTTTTGTTAGAATCTTTGAGAGTAGGGGGTCATCTTCTAGTAATAGTATATTCATTATTTTCTCCGAGTGAATAATTATACTTATTCTATGTTTAGATGTTGTGTAAAGAGTTTGTTTGAAGGATTCAATTAAAATTAAATCGAATTTGTAAACTTATCTAAACCTTCATTTAATTTCCACCATTTGTCAAAAACAGCATTATAATAAGGCTGAGTAACTTCCTCAAACTTATCTTTGTCTTCAAAGACATTAACACACCAATCAAAAGAGATATTCGCATTCTTCAAAGCTTCTATGCTTAAGAGCGTATCGTTTATGCAACCTAGTTTTGAGGGAGTCACTAAAAGTGTGTTGAGATTTAAATCTTTGGCTAAGTCAATCATTTTGTATTCTTTGGTAATGGGAACCATCAGTCCACCAGCACCTTCTATGATGAGTAAATCACAAAGGTTTTGTAGCTCATTTATTTTATTTTTTATTTTTTTTATCTTAATAATTTGTTCAACATCAGCACAAAAAGGGGCAGCTGGTAGTTCGAAAGTGTAGGCTGTAATATCTTTTGGTTTGAGTGATTTAAATTTTGGATTGTACTTTTGTACTTCTTCTAAAAGTTCTTTGGCATCAAGAGGTTCTGTAATGACTCCTGTTTCTATGGGTTTACAAACACCCACAAAAATACCTTGCTTAGAAAAGCTTTCTATAAGTTTGAGCGTTGTATAAGTTTTACCAACATTGGTATTAGTAGCTGTTACAAAAAGTGGATTCATAATTAAACTCCAAAAGATTTATGCGAATTCTAACATAATACTGCTATACTAAGTTCAGTAACAACAAATAGAGGAAAAACCTTGCCAAACATAGAAGAAGAACTGGACACTAGGTTAGCTTTGGATGAACCTAAGCAATATAAAGTACTATTACATAATGATGACTACACAAGTATGGAGTTTGTAATAGAAGTTTTAATGCATGTATTTCGTAAAAACTTAGCAGATTCTGAAAGCATCATGCTTGAAATTCATCAAGCTGGGAGAGGAATTTGTGGTATTTATACCCATGAAATTGCAGAGACAAAAGTCCATCAAGTTAAACAATTAGCAAAAACCAATGGTTTTCCACTTTTAGCCACGATGGAAGAAGTATAGTAAAAGATACATTTTGAAGGAGAAAAAATGATAAGTATAGAATTAAACAATATTTTTAGAGACTCAGTACAGTACGCGAAGGCAAATAAGCACGAATATTTAACTTTAGAACATATCTTTTTAACAATTTTAAAGAGTGCTAGAGGAGAAGAAATTTTAACTTCAGCTGGTGCTGATGTAGCAGAAATGAGATCAATGGTTTTAAATTACGTTGAGACGAGTAACCCTGTTATGGAAACACTAGAAGAGGGTAAAGATCATAATCCTTATGAGACAGTAGCGTTATCAAATGTTATGAATGATATGGTTACGCACATCAATTCATCAGGTAAAGCTGAAGCACAGATAGGTGATTTACTTGCCTCTATTTATACGCAAGAAGAGTCTTATGCTTGTACGGTATTAAAGCATGAAAATATTACACGTTTAGATATTTTAGAAGTTATTTCACATACAACTGCTGATGATCAAAGAAGTGCAGAAAATGGAGATGAGGCTTACCCTAATCTTGCGTCTTTTACTACTGAATTGGTTGAAGTAGCTAAATCTGGTAAAATTGACCCTATTATTGGACGTAAAGAAGAGATTGATCGAGTGATGCAGACCTTATGTCGTCGTAAAAAAAACAACCCACTTTTAGTAGGGGAACCGGGTGTTGGTAAAACAGCCATTGCTGAAGGGTTAGCACTTTTAATTGCTGAGGATGATGTACCTGAAGTACTTCAAGGTTCAACCATCTTTGCTTTAGACATGGGTGCGATGATTTCTGGTACTAAGTACCGAGGTGATTTTGAAAAACGTTTAAAAGGGGTTTTAACAGAGCTTAAAAGTATTAAAAAGTCTATTATTTTTATTGATGAAATTCATACCCTTGTAGGTGCAGGAGCAACTTCGGGGGGAAGTATGGATGCTGCTAATTTACTTAAACCAGCATTGGCACGTGGTGAGTTGAAGTGTATTGGTGCAACTACTTATGCCGAATACAGAAACTATTTGGATAAAGATAAAGCACTTTCTCGTCGTTTTTCTAAGATAGATATTGATGAACCATCAGCTGAAGATACTTTGGTTATTTTACAAGGTATTAAAGAGAAGTATGAGGCGTATCATAAAATCACTTTTTCAGATGAAGCATTAAAATCTGCTGTTGATTTGTCCGTAAAATACTTACATGATCGATTTTTACCAGATAAGGCAATGGATATTATTGATGAGGTGGGAGCACACTTTATGCTTCGTGGTGAGTCAGACATTAATGTTTCAAGTCAAGATATTGAAGCTTCTGTAGCACGGATGTTAAAACTCCCTTCAACCGTTGTTTCTTCAAATGATGTTAGTAAACTAGAAGATATGGCTGTGAAAATTAAGTCCAAAATTATTGGTCAAGATAAAGCTGTAGATACTTTGGTTCAAGCCATTAAGCGTTCTTATGCAGGATTAAATAAAGAGAACTCACCAATAGGTTCATTTCTTTTTGTAGGACCTACAGGAGTTGGTAAAACAGCACTAAGTACTGAAGTAGCTCAGAGTATGGATATTCATTTTGAAAGAATAGACATGAGCGAGTACATGGAGAAACATGCACTTTCACGTCTTATTGGGGCACCTCCAGGGTATGTTGGTTATGAACAAGGTGGATTACTTACTGAAATGGTAAAGAAGAATCCACATATGGTTTTATTGCTTGATGAAGTTGAGAAAGCACATCCTGATATTATGAATATTTTATTACAAGTGATGGATGGTGCAAAGTTAACTGACAACAATGGAATGGTTAGTGACTTTAAAAATGTTGTGCTTATTATGACTTCAAATCTTGGTACAAAAGAAGCGAATGTTATGGGCTTTAACAAAGATAATAGTAAAAAAACAGAGAATGCCTTGACTGATTTTTTCTCTCCTGAGTTTAGAAACCGTTTAAGTTCAGTGTTGACCTTTAAACATTTGTCTTTAGAAGACATTGAAAAAATTGTTGAACGTGAAATTGTAAAACTTAATAAGCAAATGGAAGCTAAGAAAATCATCATTAAACTGGGTAAGAAAGCACGTACCTACATTGCGAAAGAGGGTTATTCAGATGTTTATGGGGCAAGAGAGATTGTTCGTGTAATTGAGCAAAAAATTAAAGAAGCCTTAACTGATGAAATTCTTTTTGGGGCATTAAAGGATGGTGGTACGGTTAAAGTAACATATAAGCAGGAGAAACTAGACTTTGTCTTCAATGGATGATGAGGAATTTTATTTACCTCAGTTAGATGAAGTACATATTTTTCCTTCAGCTAGAAGAGCATCAGAAGAAGGATTAGTTGCTTTTGGTGGAGATTTACATCCTGATAGAATATTAAAAGCCTATAGCGAGGGAATTTTTCCTTGGTATAGTCCTCATGACCCAATTTTATGGTGGTCTCCAAATCCTCGTTTAGTTCTTTTCCCCAAAAATTTTAAAAAATCAAAATCATTTAGACGTGTTTTACGTAATAAAGGCTTTGAAGTTTATTTTGATAGAAATTTTGAAGCTGTTATTAGCCATTGTGCTGAGCTTCCAAGAGAAGGACAAGAGGGAACTTGGCTTAGTTCTGAGATGAAAAGGTCATACATAGAACTTCACCATAGGGGTTTTGCTCATTCTGTGGAAACATATTATAAAGGTGAACTTGTAGGGGGTCTTTATGGTTTGGCAATCGGTGGAGGCTTTTTTGGTGAATCAATGTTCTCTCTTATGTCCGATGCTTCTAAGGTTTCTCTTTGTGCATTAAGTGATATCTGTGTGAAAAAAAGTTATGATTTTATCGATTGTCAAGTTGAGACAGCTCACTTAGTAAAATGGGGTGCTAAACTTATAGAACGTAATGATTTTTTAGATGCACTAGAAAAGACATTAGAGAAAAGTACTGACTTTGGTTCGTGGAGGGACTGGAGTTGGAAATACAGTGAAAGTATGGAGTAGAGAGCAATGGTAAATAGAGAAATTAACTTTTCGTTGTGGTTGGATTTTATAGAGAGAGACTATTTAAAAAATGAATTTTCTGCATTGTTAGAAAAAGGAATTGTTAATGGAGCAACGTCTAATCCTGCTATTTTTGCTACTGCTATTACCACTTCACCTGCCTATAAAGAACAATTGGCTTCATTGGAAGGTAAATCAGCTAAAGAGAAATATGAAGCTTTAGCGATTGAGGATATTAGAACAGCAGCACAAATGCTTAGACCTCTTTATGATGATGGTCATGATGGTTACATTTCTATTGAGGTTGATCCTTTCTTATGCAACGATACAGAAGGAACAATAGCAGAGGGGCAACGTCTTTTTAAAGCGATTGGTGAACCAAATGTTATGGTTAAAGTTCCAGCAACACAAGCTGGGTATGGTGCGATGACAACACTTATGGCAGAGGGAATTTCTGTAAATGCAACCCTCGTCTTTTCCCCAAAACAAGCAACACAATGTTTTAAGGCGATGCGAAAAGGTATTCAGCAAGGTGAGCAGTTTGGTGCTTGTCGTGTTGAGGGTGTTATTTCTGTATTTGTTAGTCGTTTTGATCGTGCCTTAGATATTGAGTTAGAAGAAGCAGGAATTGATCCTGCAAAGACAGGTATTTTTAATGCTGCTAAAATTTATAATATGATAGAAAGTCATGAAGTTCCAAACATTAGAGCTTTGTTTGCAAGTACAGGGGTTAAGGGAGATATTTTAGAGCCGACTTATTACATTAAGGGTCTTATGGCAGAACACTCCGTAAATACTGCTCCTTTAGCAACCATAGAGGTTTATAGTGAGTCCCCTGATACGGTTGAAAACTTACCTATTGAACAGTCTCTTATTAATGGGTATTTTATGAATCTTGAAGATAATGGTTTTGATATGGAAAAAATTTATAAGCAGTTACTCGATGAAGGACTTTCTGCTTTTGAAGACTCTTTTAAAGAGATGTTAGATCAGATTCAATAAGGGCTTTTTCTCGAAAAGACTTTAGCTAATTTTTATAAATATACTAAATTTAATAATGCTACCAATCATATTGGTGGTTTTATTATCATGACGCTAAACTTAACTCTTTGCTTAACTTCTTTTTGCAACATTAAATTAAACTATTTATGTTCATTTACCTTATATTTAATCTTAGTTAAGTTTTTCTTTATATAATCTATTTAATTTGATAAGGAATTATAATGAACGAATTGTTTCAAGTAATCAATGCTTTTGTCGATAAGATACTTTTTTTCGATATTTTTTTTGAACAAATAGAGGGAGTCTCTTTCCCTTTTGTGGTCGCATGGTTGATTCTTGGGGGAGTTTACTTAACCATAAAAATGGGTTTTGTTAATCTACATATGTTTGCACACTCTTTTGCCATCGTTAGGGGAAAATTTAGAACAAAAGAAGACAAAGGACTGATTACACCTTTCCAATCTTTAGCCACAGCACTCTCAGCTACAGTAGGAATTGGTAATATTGCTGCTGTCTCCATTGCCATCTCTTTAGGAGGGGCTGGAGCAGCATTTTGGATGATTATTGCAGGTTTTTTGGGCATGACGTTAAAGTTTACGGAAGTCACTCTTTCTGTTAAGCACAGAGAATTTTTACCTGATGGGACAATCATGGGTGGAGGGATGGAATATCTTTCACGTGGTTTAGCCCAAAAAGGAATGCACAACTTAGGAAAAATCTTAGCCATTATTTTTGCATTCTTTATGATTTTTGGTGCATTGGGAGCAGGAAATTTATTTCAAATATCACAGTCCGTTGCGATTATGCAAGAACACATTCCTTTCTTAAAAGAAAGTAGTTTAACCTTTGGTTTAGTCAAAGACAATGGTTATTTATTTGGTCTTTTTATGGCGATCATTACAGGTTTAGTCATTATTGGTGGAATTAAACGTATTGCACAAGTGGCTGCAAAAATTGTACCTTTAATGGTGATTTTTTATCTTTTAATGGTTTTTTGGGTTTTAGGAACTTATTTTACGGCTATTCCTGATGCATTTGCCTTAATTTTTACAGAAGCCTTTTCTCCAACAGCTGTAGCTGGTGGTATGTTAGGAGCCATGATTCAAGGTTTTCAAAGAGCTGTTTTTTCTAATGAAGCTGGATTAGGGTCAGCTGGAATTGCACACTCCACAGCCAAGGTAAAATACCCTGTTAGACAAGGACTCGTTTCTTTATATGAACCTTTTATTGACACAGTTGTGGTTTGTACGATGACAGCATTAGTCGTTATTTTAACAGGAAGTTATTTAGGAGGAACAGAAGCCTTGGAAGCAGCTATTGTTGCCAAACAAGGAGCTGTAATTACTTCTACTGCTTTTGGTTCAGTTGTTTCATGGTTTTCTACCGTTTTAGGTTTTGCTATTTTTATGTTTGCTTTTTCAACAATGGTGACTTGGTCATATTATGGAGAGAGAGCATGGGTTTATTTATTTGGTACTAAAAGTTCTATTATTTATAAATTGATTTTTTTAGCGTTTATTGTGATTGCCACGATTACAGAAACAGAAACAATGGTTGAGTTCTCTTCAATTTTATTTTTAGCTTTAGCTGTACCAAATATTATTGGGCTTTTAATACTTTCAGGAGATGTAAAAGAGATGTTACAAGAGTATTTAACGAAGTTAAAGTCTGGGGAGTTTGACAAAGAAGCCATACGGGATTAAATCCCAATATGCCAATTATTTCGCTTTTTCTAAGTATTTACCTTCCGTGGTATCTACTACAATCTTTTGACCTTCAAGAATGAAAAATGGAACTTGTACAACAGCACCAGAATCAAGCGTTGCAGGTTTTTTACCACCTTGTGAGTCTCCTTTGAAGTTTGGTGGGGTCTCTACTACTGTGTAAGTTCCTGTTTGTGCAATCTCAACTGAAATGGCTGTTCCCTTGTGAAATAAAATTTCTGCTTCCATTCCATCGACCATATAATCAAAAGTATCTTTACCTACTTGTTCACGCAAAAGACCAATTTGGTCATAAGTAGTTGTGTCCATAAATTGTAACATCTCACCATCATCGTAGAGATATTGCATGGTTGCTTCTTCTAAATCTGGTACTTCAAATTTATCACCAGCATGAACTGTTTTGTCAATTACTTTTCCTGTTGCAAGGTTTTTAATCTTACATCTTACAAAGGCTGCCCCTTTTCCCGGTTTAACATGTTGAAAATCTACTACTTTATAAGGGTTACTATCTAACTCTAATCTAACGCCTTTTTTTAAGTCACCCATTGAAATGGTTGCCATATTATACAACTCCTAATTTTTTTCGCTATTATAACCTTTGATTAATATTACATGGTTTAATGGTTTAATATTTGCTGTTAGACTTTAACTTAAATAATTACAGGAAAATGAAATGAAAAATATATTTAAACTATTAGCACTATTAAGTTTAATACTCTCTTTTTTGAATGCGACAACAACACCTCCTTCAATAGATGCTTCAATTGTTAAAATTTATACTGTCTCAAAGGCTACTAACTATTTAGAACCATGGAACTCTTCAGTTGAGCGTTCATCTGGTTCAGGAAGTATTATTTCAGGAAACCGTATTTTGACCAATGCCCATGTGGTTGCCAATGAAACATTTATTGAAGTTAAAAAATATGGTGATACCAAACGCTATCAAGCAAAGGTATTGGAAGTCTCTCATGATACCGATTTGGCACTTCTTGAGGTAGAAAACAAAGCTTTTTTTAAAGACACAGCTCCCTTAACTTTTGGTGACTTGCCTAAAATGCAAGACAAAGTGACTGTTTATGGCTATCCAATGGGAGGACATACCATTTCTGTAAGTACGGGGATTGTCTCACGAATTGAGCATAATCGTTATGCTCACAGTGGTAAACGTTTTTTAGCCATTCAAATTGATGCTGCCATTAACCCTGGAAATTCTGGTGGGCCTACCATCTCTAATGGTAAAATAGTAGGTGTTGTTATGCAAGGTATTACGTTTTCTCAAAACATCGGTTATATGGTTCCTGTAGATATTATTCAACATTTTTTGAAAGATGTTGCTGATGGTAAGCGTGATGGTTTTCCTAAATTAGGGATTATGACTGATAAAATTGAGAACCCTTCTCTTAAAGAGTATTATAAGTTAGCAGAAGATACGGGGGGTATTTTAGTGGTAGATATTGTGCATAACTCCATTTTAAAAGATGTTTTAGAAAAAGAAGACATTATTACAGCGATTGATGGACATAAGATAGAAAGTGATGGAACCGTCGAATTTAGAAAAAACCAGTATACACATTTTAAATACTTTATTGACTTGCATCAATATGGGGATGAGGTGAGTTTAGAAGTATTTCGTGCTGGGAAAAAGATTTGTTTAAAAGCAACACTTCCTAAGACATCGAGTCAAGAGAAGTCTACTTATTCGAAATTGGAGTACGACAAAATGCCAACTTATTTTATGTTAGGGGGTTATGTCTTTTCTCCAATTACACAGAATCTTTTAACAGCCTCTGGAAACCCTGTACTTGGCTTACGCTATTTAGCTACTAAATTTCCTACGAAAGAGAAGCAAGAGTTGGTTGTTTTATTGAAAGTATTGGCTTCTTCTCATACCCGGGGTGACTATGGTATTTCTATGTGGCATATTGAAAAAATAAATGGAAAAACTTTTAAAAATTTTAAAGAATTTTATAAGTTACTAAATGAAACTAAAGAAAAATTCGTCGTACTTGAAGATGAAGATGGTGCGAAAGTAGTCATTAATAAAGAAGAGGCATTGGCTTCTGAGAATGAATTGTTGAAACGTTACAGTATAAAAGCTAATAAGTCAGATGATTTATAAATAGAGGGAGTTTTACTCTCCTCATGTATTTAAACATGAGGAAAAATGAAGTTACTTAGAATTTATCTAACAAATTCAAATGGGTTTTCTACTACATTTTTTCTATCTACGATATAAGGAATAAGTGCTGTTTGTCTTGCTCTTTTAATCGCAACTGTTGCCATTTCTTGATGACGTTTACAGTTACCTGTAAGTCTTCTTGGCATGATTTTAAATCTTTCGCTCAATGAGAACTTTAATAGAGCTAAATCTTTATAGTCAATGAAATCTACTTTCATCTCACAGTATTTACAATATCTTTTTTTAAACTTTCTTCTTTCTGCCATAATATTATCTCCTAAAATGGTATTTCGTCATCATCGATGTCGATTTCTGGTACAGATGGTTGCTGTTGTGGTGCTTGTGGTTGCTGATAAGCTGGTTGTTGAGGAGCTTGAGGTTGTCCATAGCCACTCTGTTTTTCTTGAGGTTGTCCATAATTATTAGGACTGGCTTGTTCACTGTATCCATTGTTATTGTTAGGATTCTGAGCATCGGCTTTTGAATCTAACATCTGTAGGTTTTCTACAATAATGGCATGTTTACTTCTTTTACTTCCATCCTGAGCAGTCCACTGTTGCAGTTGCAACCGTCCATCTACTAAAACTTTGCTTCCCTTGCGAAGGTATTGGTTTGCTATTTCAGCTGTACGCCCAAAAAATGTTAAATCAATGAACATTACTTCATCTTTTTGTTCACCCGTTTGGCTTTTCCACTTTCGGCTTGTTGCGATTCCAACATTACCAATTGCTCCACCAGATTGTGAATATCTAATTTCAACATCTCTTGTAAGGTTTCCTACCAATACTACTTTGTTATACATGGGTTGCTCCTATATGTTAACGGTTTGAATTATGCTTCAGGTGTTGTTGCTACTACTTCAGTTGCTTCAGTTACTGTTTCAGTTTTTGTCACAGGTGTTACTTCTTCTTTTGGCTCTTCTTTTACAAAGTTAGCTGCTGTAACAAGCTTCTCAAATTGAGTTACTTCTTTTTGCTTTGTATATTTAACGGTAAGATATTTAATTACCTCTTCGTTGAACTTCAAGTTTCTTTCAAGTTCATTAACAATAGTACCCTCTGCTTTAAAGTAAACGATTGTGTATACACCACGTTCATTTTTTTGAACAGGATAAGCTAGTCTTCTCATTCCCATTTTATTAGTAGCAAGAATCTCAGCACCATTCTTTACAAGAATTTCTTCAATCTTTGCAATGTTGGCAGCTGTCTCTTCATCTGTAAGAGTAGGTTTAAGTACATACAGTGTTTCGTAGTTGTTCATTCTATTCCTTTTGGTTTTATAGCCCATTTAAGATTATTAAGCATCGTCGCTTATGTAATCTATGAGCAAGAATTTTGGAAGCAGTATGTTAGCATAAATTCTATTTGTTTCTTCTAAATATTGGGGTATAAAGTACTTGAACTTAGTTAAAAATATGAAATTTGTTTCAAGTAGAATCTTTATTATAAATATAATCTTAAATATAAAAATTATACTGTACAATTAAAAATAATATGTTTTAAGGAGACAGTTTTGGGTGAAAGTAATCATTTTTCAGCTACTAAAATGATAGTTGCTACTTCTAAGGTTTTAATTTTTATAATTTACTTAGTACTAATTTTAGGTTCGTCATATATTTTTTATAAAAGTTATACTCAATATAGGAATATAACTAATAAAGGTAATTATGAACAAGTAATGCGTAAAATTATTAATTTAAATAACACAGAAAAAATGTTTATTATTAATGATATAAAGTCAAGAAAAACAGAACAAAGTCTAATGATGATTACTTCATTGGTTGTTTTACTCTTCTCCTTATTTCTACTTTCAAGAAGAAAATATATTTTTGATTACATTCAGTTAGAGAATCAAAATCTTAAAAACTTATTGGAAGATATTGAAAAATATCCTAATGATGACAAAGTTATACAATTTAAAAATATGCTCAAAAATAAAAATACGGCTGAAACTTATGCACTGATGTCTGAAATTATTGGAGAGCTTCAAGAAAATAAAGAGTACTCCGATGAAGCCAATAGAACTAAAAGTCTTTTTTTGGCAAATATGTCCCATGAGATTCGTACTCCCTTAAATGGAATCATAGGTTTTACTAAATTTTTAACTTCCACTGACTTAAATGAAGAACAGAATGATTTTGTTAAAATTATTCGAAAAAGTTCTGAAGATTTATTGTCGATTATTAATGATATTTTAGATATTTCTAAAATTGAAAATGGTCATATTGAACTAGAAGAAATTTTTTTTAACCCTATGGAAGAGTTTGAAAATGTTATAGAATCTTATGCAGCCAATGCTTCTAAAAAAGACATTGATTTTTCTTTATGGATCGACCCTTCTTTTTCATCTATACTCTTACGTTCAGATCCAGGTAAGATTAAACAAGTACTTATTAATTTAATTTCAAATGCTGTTAAGTTTACAGAAAAAAAAGGAACCATTGCTGTTGTCATTGAACAAAAAAAGTTTAATGGTAATAAGTTAGACATTAAGTTTACAGTAAAAGACACAGGCGTGGGCATTTCTAAAGATCAGGAAGATAAAGTCTTTGAAGCTTTTACTCAAGCAGACAGTACAACAAGCCGTAAATATGGAGGAACGGGATTGGGCTTAACCATTTCAGCTGGTTTAGTAAACTCTTTAGGAGGTGCTTTAAAAGTTGATAGTATTTTGGGTGAGGGATCGGTGTTTTATTTTACATTGAGTATGTCCATAAAAGAAATTGAAAGAACAAATACAATTAGACCAATGAAGATGGCAATTTATGCACCATTAGAGGTACAAGCAAAGGACTCTGACCAGTATTTAGAAGATTATTTACTCTCTTTTGAACATCTTTCTATGATACGCTTTAATACTATTGATGAGTGTTTAAATGCTTCAACTTCAATGTTTGATGCCTTGTATGTTCATTATGATAAAATTAATAAAGCAGAATTAGAAAAAATTGTGGCA
>CACVAZ010000061.1:0-4213 GCA_902727995.1 uncultured Sulfurovum sp. | reverse complement strand
TTCTGAAATAGAACATTCAAATGTTCGACAACATATCAAAGCAAAAGAGATTCCTTCTCTACTTTTTGTGGATGGTCAAACCATGGTTGTTCCAAGTGATAAAGAAAACTTTACGTTTATCTCTGACAAAGTAACAGATTATCAGAGCATTAAAACTAAAGTTGATCAGATGATTGCCTTATCAAAGGCTTCATAAAATTTATAAAAAAGATTGTATCTTTATAAATGCTCCATACAAAAGTAGTTCTCTGTTCGCAGGGGGTGCTTTTTTCATTTCTAATTCTAATTCTAATAAATATTCAAAAATTTTTAATAAAGTAGGGCTTTTAACTCTTAGGGCTAAATTGGCTTTTTTATCTTCGATGGGTTTGGGTAGTTTGTAGCCTAGAATGGCTTTTGAATCAATGTGACCATTTAGTTTCATGTAGGCATGAAAAAGAAAAATTTGATTCACAAAAAATTGGGTTGAACGTAAAATTGAAAATTCATCTTCGCCAATCTCTAGTAGTTTTGTGATGGTAGCAACGATGGGTTTTCTTTCAAAAAGTTCTATGAGCAGTTGCTCTGTTGCCAAGGGTGCTGTAGAGTACACCAATCTATCAATGTCTTTGGAGCTTACTTTTCCTTTTAAAATAGCCAACTTATTGAGTTCATTGGCACAAAGAGCAATGTTGTTATTTAAGACTAACATAAGATGTTGTAAGGCAAAATGGTCAATATCTAGCCCAATATTTTTAGATTTCTTTTGTAATAGTTCAATACTCTCTCTTGGGTTTGGTTCAAATAGTCGCAACCAGTTTGCCCCTTTTTTAGGGCTAAAAGAGCTTTGCAAACTTTTTGCATTGGCTGTTGTACCTTGGTAGTGAAAAAGTAAAAAATTTTCAGGCTTTTTCCCCACCAAGTCCACAAGGATATCCAATTCTTTTTTAAGAATCTTTTTTTCTCTTTTAATAATAAGTAGATTAATTCCTCCAAAAAGAGAAGATTGGGAAAGATAGTTCTTTGCTTGTTCAAATGAGTACTCTTCAAAATAAAGTGTTAACATGGAGTTAGCAGCTTTTGTAATGTTAATATAGTGTTGTAAGTAGTTGGCGATTTGGTAGTCATTGTCTCCAAAAAAAAGCATGGCTCTAGGAGGGGTAGTGCGAAGTAGGTTTTCAAATTCTCTTTGGTACATGTTGAGATTATAGCATAAATAAAGCTGAATAAAATAAGTCAAGTATTAAATATTTATGGTTAAAAAATATGTTATAAAATTATATTTATAATATAAAAAAATAATTTTTATAAAATTTAAAAAAAATGATTTTTTTAATAAAAAACTCATTAATATATTTAATAATAATTGTTATAATTATATTAGTTAAAAAAAATAAGGAAAATATTATGGAAAGAAGAAACTTTTTAAAAACGCTACTAATTGTACCAGCTGTGGGGATGGTACCTTCTCTGACTTTTGCAAATGAATCTACAGATATTGTGGGATTAGAAAAGATTGTCACGATTATTCAAAATGATAAACGACTTAACCGAAAAGTAGATACTGCTGACATTGAGATTGCCATTGTTGCTGTTCGTAGAATGAATGAGATTTTGATTGAAGCAATTTTTCAAACGGGTGTGGCAAATGATGGAAAAATTACTACCAGAGATACACGTGAGTTAAATGATTATATTAATACAAATTACAAAGATGAATGGATAGAACTTCATGGAGATGATGAAGCCGATGGGGAAGACACAGGTTTTCATAAAGTACAAGGTAATGGAGCAAGAACAAAACTTTTTGGTAGAAATGCCATTAATAAAGTTGCCGATAGCATTTACCATTTAGGTTTTGAAACCCACCGTAAAAATAGATTACTCAATGAAGATGGAAATAACAATGCAAGTTTTGCCAAAATTGCAACGTGGTTAGATGCTCTTTTACGCGAAGATTTGGTTGCTGGAAGATTGGCAAATCCAGATGTTGAAGAAGTTGTGGGTGAAACAGGTACAGGGCTAGATAAAGGCGTTGAGATTATTTACAATGATATTGGTCTGAACAAAAAGATTTCTCTTGGTGACATGCGTGAAGGTGCAAGAGCTATAAACGGGATGAATGAATTGCTTCTTGAAGCCATTTCTGCAACCAATGCAGCTGAGGGTGGAAGCTTCAGTAAACAAGATATGATTAATGTTAACAAATACCTTGTCGCCAACCATGCTGATGAGTGGGCAGAACTTCATGGTGATGATGAAGCAAATGAAGAGACAGGGTTCCATAAAGTACAAAGTGATGGTGCAAAAACAAAACTCTTTGGTACCAATGCCATTAATCAAGTTTGTGATGGAATTCACCACTTAGGATTTGAAACACGATTTAAAAACAGATTGGTAAATGAAGATGGGAATAAAAATAAACCTTTCAAAAAAGTTGCTAGATGGTTAAATCTCATTTTAGCAACTGAATTGGCTGAAGGAACACTGTAAGCTGTTTTAACATAATGGAGTTTTATAACTCCATTATCTCTTTTTCGGTCTTGGCAATAAATTCTGCTTGAATTTTTGCCATGGCAATGTTTACAGCATCGATTTTAACGATAACCCTGTCAAAAAGCATGACATTTTCTCCATGTAAATTAACCGTAACGCCTTCAACTTCATCTTCTAATACAGCTTTGGCATTTTCGCCTATTTCAACGACATTGGCTTTAAACTCTTGACCAATGTGTTTCTCTGCCCAACGTGCTAGTTTTCTATCCCTAAAATCCCACTCTGCTTTGGTTGATTCTCTTTCCAGCTCTGAAACCCTTTGACAAAGTGGCTCAATGTTTCGTAAAAGGTATTCATTTTGTTCTTTGTCCTCTTTGAGCTGTGCTTTGATGAGTCGGTGTAAGATGAGGTCAGAGTAACGACGAATTGGGGAGGTAAAGTGTGAATAGTGAGAGAAGCCTAATCCAAAGTGACCTTCATTTTCAGCTGCATAAGAGGCTTGTTTAAGCGACTTAATAATCATGCTGTCCACCTCAGGGGCAATGTTTATCTCTATGGCTTCTTTTTGAATGGCACGAATGAGGGATGGAGAGTCATCATACTCTTTCACAAAGAGTCCAATAGAGGCTAAGTCTTCTAACAACGCTTCAAGTTTAGCTAGTTGTGGTGGGGTATGAATTCTAAAGACGCCATACTCAAAACGTTTGGCTGAGGCTTGGTTGGCTAAAAGCATACACTCTTCGATGAGTGAGTGAGAAGGTGTTCCTGTCTCAATGGAGGTCTCTTTAAGTTCATGACCAGCGTTAATGCTCAGTTTAATCTCTTCGCTTCTAAAGTCAAAACCTAAACCTAAACGTTTTCTACGAAGTCGTCCTGTGATTTGTTGTAGAGGAAGTAGATAGTCCAAGATACCTTTCTCATGTTCTTTGGTCACATTGGCTCCATCGTTTTCTATAATAACATCTATTTCATCATAATTAAAACGACGTTTAGAGTGAATGATGGCTTCAAAAAATTCTTCTTTAATGGGAAGGAGGCTCTTTTTGTCCAGTGCTATTTTAGCCACAAATGCGAGTCGGTCTACATGAGGCTTAAGTGAACAGATGTTCTCTGAAAGCTCGCGTGGTAACATGGGGAAAGATTTATGAGGAAAGTAAGTGGTAAATCCACGACGTTTTGCTTCCGTGTCTATTGGTGAGAAGTAGTTTACATAGTGACTCACATCAGCAATCGCGACGTAAAGGGTAAAGGCTTCCATGTCAAAGTAGATGGCATCATCAAAGTCTTTGGCTGTAACAGGGTCAATGGTACAAAAATCTAACTCACGTAAATCAACACGTTCAGGGTGTTCTGAAGCTGTCACCTCTTGTTCAACCTCTTTGGCTTGGGTTTCACAATCTTCATCAAATTCATTGGCACGTTTGTAAAGGGCTAAAGAGATTTTCTCATCTATTTTAGGGTCAGACAAATTTCCAAAGACTTCTAAAACCTCTTCACTTTCAGAATCTACTTTCATAACGGTTCCGAGTTTAAAGGCTTTTAAGTCCATTCCTTCCATTTTAGCATCTGTAGGAAGACCTGTTTTTAAGTCTAGTATTTCAAAGATATCCGATTCATTACGGTTGGTATAGACGATTTGGAATACATGGGCTTTACGTACAATGAGTTGTACTTTAGCCGAAGCCCGACCACGACGTGCAATGATACGTTTAACCACCACATCATCCCCTGGATTTGC
>CACVAZ010000060.1:2405-6345 GCA_902727995.1 uncultured Sulfurovum sp. | reverse complement strand
ACAGGGTTTGAAGATAAACTTTTAGTTTCTCGTAAACAAAGAGATGGCAGTTATAAAACTTGGCAAATTTATCCTTCTCTTGATAATTCCTGTCAAGATGTCGAAAAAGTTAGAATACAGAGTTTTGATGTAGCCCCTGATGGAAAAAGTTTGTATCTTGCCATGAGTAAGCCCGTTTTTGATGTCAATGATACTTTGAAAATGAATGATTTAAACCCCAGTCGAAATTTAGGTATTTTTAAAATGGACATTGCTTCTAAAAAAATAACGCCTATTACACATGATTATTCCGTTAGTTACAGCTATCCTACCTATATTGGTAATGATGAAGATAGCAATCATGAAATGCTATTGATTTCTAAGACCGTGACTAAAGCAGATATTCCGATGAACTATAAAGCTTCGGTAATGCTAGATGAGTATGATCGAGCACCTGTTCCTCTTATTCATAAGCTTGATACAGTCACAGGTGCTGTGACGCGAATTGGTTTTAATAATTCACATCAAACTGAACCTGTGGTTATTAATCAAGAAGGAAATATTCCTCTAGTGGTTTTTACAGAGTGGGAACATCAAGCAACGGTTAACCGTTTTTCATTGTGGAAAATGCAAATAGATGGTAGTGATAATTTTATGTTTTATGGACAAGAAGCACGACCAACTGAATCACAAGCTAATATTTATCAAGCACGTCAAGTTAAAAGTGGAAAATATAAAGATTATATCTTGATGGGGGAAGGTGCAAGAACTGGTAGTTCTGATGGGCAGTTTATTGCTGAGGGAAATATTATTATGGCAAAACGAGATGTTCTTGATTTAAGAAGTAAGCCTCTTATACTTTCTAAGCTGGATGGAACTTCTGGGGTAGAATATAACATTGCTAGAACTCCTGAACATTATAATGATGAAAGTTTTGTTTATGCCTATAGAGCTAATACAGACAGTTCTTACGGTATTTATATTAAAGATTATCCTGATGATATTAATAGTACGGTAGATAACAGTGCAGGCGAGCTTGTCATTAGTAGTAATAGTTATCATTTTATGCAACCACGAAGCTTTTATGTCCCTATTAGTAAAAAGGTAGCACCCGGAGTTTCTGAGCTTAGTGAAAATAGAATTTCGTTTACCAATAATAACCTTAATGGAAAATCAGGCTTTCTTGTAGAAACGCTTGGACGTTCGAATAATGGGGTACAAAACCAACTAAATGGAATTGATACCTCTGACATTAGAATGCAGTTTTTTGTGCCTTCACATCATTTTTCAGATTCGTATGCCATTGGGCTTGAAAACAGTCAAGAACTTACCATTCCTTCGAGTAAAATGATTGAAACAGAAGCCGATGGTTCTTTGGGGGTTGTTTTAAAAGAAGGACTTTATGTTTGGAAAGTGAATAAAAAATTTCCTTTTGTTGATGGGTCGAATAATGCGAATAATATATGGTTACCCATTAGAGCTGAACGTCAAGAGGTGAGCTTTGTACCCAATAGAGTCAATGCTTGTAACCAATGTCACCAAGATAGAAATCAAGATGTTATTGATTACTTTGAAGATTATGTTTCAGATGCTCAAACAAAGATGAAAGGAAATTTAGCTGATGTTATTGGAACGGATAAGGATATTAGTCAATATGATGCGACTAAGGAAATTCCAGATTTTCAAAAAAATATTGCATCACTTTTTACTAAGACTGCTTTAAATGGTGGAGGTTCCTGTGTTAGTTGTCATAATGCAACAGACAAACTCAATCTTTCAAATATGACAGGAATTTCTGTTATGAATTCAACCTACCGAAATTTTGTGTTAGGGGCACATAAAATTCCTGATAGTGAAGAGGTATTGCCTTATAATTATACTTCAATTAATCCATTGGGAATGGATGATGATTATCATCCAGCACCTTTTTTATGGAGTTTATTACTGAATGATGATTTAAGTGTACCAGAAGATGAAGAACATTCCAACAGTTCAAGTAGAGACTTAGATAGAGCTTCAGATTATGGAGCAAAATATAATGAAAATGTTGTAACTGAAATTAATCGAATCAATGGGATATATGATCATTCTAAGCATTGGTCTACTGAAGATACCCAAGCCATTATTACCTATGGTTCTACACGCTTGGCAGCTGGACTTTCCGATAAGATTAGTTTTGTTTCAAATTATTTAAGTACCAATACTCCTCAAGCTCAAAAAGCTTATCAGGCATTGGTTGCGAATTGTTATTCTTGTCATAATAATCATACAGTAGGAGGTATGAATGATAATAATTTTGAAGAGGCTAGACCCAAAGAAAAACGTTTTAATGACAATGTCTTTTTAAGAGATACGGAAACACGTTTTGTTATTCGTCGGCATTTAGCAAATAAAACAGACACAAAATATTCACAATATCGATGGCAAAGTAATTTAAGTTCATCAATGAGTAGTACTTTAGGTTCAGCATTGCATCGAATTAATTTTAATGATATTGAGAATTCGGAGCTTTTAGTTTATGCTCGGGGGTATTACAAAAATAGTGATGGTACACAAATACCTTTAAACAATAGCATTAAGGCACACAGTGGTTATGGAATGGATGAAGGATCAGATGCTTATAATGCCGTATCTAATTGGTTGAATGGAATTGCCATGAGCAATCAAGCCCCAACTGTTACTACACCAGTTAGCCCCATAGTACTTAAAGAATATGCTGAACCTGATTATCTTAAAGATGAAAATAATAATAGCTTGAATATTGAATGGAGTGATGCTGATGAGGAATTATCACAACTCTTTATTTCAGGGAAATCAAGTAGTGAACACATTTTTAATGATTCGATGTTAGCACTAGAGTATCAAAGTCTTGTTTCTGCTAAGTTAAAAACTTATGCAATTTTAGGGGATAGAGGTGACCAAAACTTCACCTTTACAGTAACAGATGGCTTAGATTCAGGTAGAGTTCAGACTGTACCTGTAAAGGTAACTTCAGATTATGTTGTTCCTAAACCAAGTGCTATTTTACCTCCTGCTTATTTGTATTTTACGGACAGAAACACCTCCATGCTTAAAAAATTAGATACGAATGGAATGGTCAAAGAGATTGGTGTTATTGATGGGTTTAATAAAGATTGGACAAGTGTGTATCGTCGTGCTGATAAAGGATGGCTGTACTTTATAAACCAAGAAGAACAAAAAATTTATGTTGTTGCAGAAAATAATGCTTCTGTTCTGTTTAATATTACTTTAAATCATGAACCAAACAAAGAAACAATCATGCATAAACAAACACTTTATTTACTTTGGTGGCGACCAGCAGAAGGAAATATTACAGATGTTGATTATCGACCAGGTGAATTGCAAGGAATGTTAGAGTCAAAGCTGAGTAAAACTAAAAATGGTGATTTTTATGTTAGTTTGGGAAATGGTGAAAATAGTGAATCTACCGTTGTACCAGAGTGGCGAACAAAAGTGCTTGATGGAGGAAATACCGTTGGTATTTATGTTTGGAAACGAGCAACATTTATGACAAAGTGGGTTAATGAGGGGATGGATAGATTAAATGTACTAAACCTTGTAACAGGTAAATCCAAAGGATTAGCTGATTTCTCTTTTACTCAAAAGAGTCTTGATGGTGTTGATTATAATGCGAGTGATTATAATAATGTTCGAGCAATTGTTGTGGCTAAAGATGGTGCCTTTTATGGATTTAATAAAGATTTAAATGCTCCTGTTGATACCTTTAATTTTGATCCCATTGAGCAAATTCAAAAGAAAGTAATTGTTCCTCAATGGATAGAAGATTATATTAGTGATTATCAAAATTATGCTACACCTTTTTTGGTTATTGAAGCACGAGAAAAAGAATAAGGAGGTTGAGTATGAAACAGTTAGTCTTGATTTTAATTTTATTTAGTTTTATTGGATGTGGTGAAAGTAGAAAGTCTGATAATAACAC
>CACVAZ010000060.1:0-2305 GCA_902727995.1 uncultured Sulfurovum sp. | reverse complement strand
AGTCTGTGGTTGTTGATGATAATATTACAAACGATAGTAATAAGTCTGTGGTTGTTGATGATAATTTATTTGGAAAAGCACAATTGGGGGTAATGTCAAAGGCAAAGGTAAAACTTTATGAATTGGAAGGTATGGAAAAAAAGCTTTTAGCAACCCAACTCACAACTCATGGAGAAAGTATTGAAACAATTGGAAACTTTAATCTCTATTTAGAAAAATTAGAAGAACATAAATTTTATTTATATGAAGTGGAGGGGGGAGAGGATTATGATGTGGATGATAATGGCATTATAGATGAAAGTCCTACTCAAAATAAAGGAGTTTTTCATCTTTTGGTTAAGGGAGGTCACCTTAAAGCAACTGAACAAGCAAATGTTACTGTTGTGAGTGAAATTATTTACCAAAAGTTACGTCCTTTTTTAAGTTTAGAAAACAGTGGTCTTGAAGAGAAAATGGAAAAATTCTCAAAAGAGATAATTGAACAAGATATTAACAGTGATGGTTTTGTAGGAATTGAAGATATTTTAAAATACAATCCTATTGTAGATAAGAAAAAACTGTATCTTGAGTATCAAAATAAGATTTTTAAAATTATTGATGACATACTCAATAAAAGAAATTCTGATTTTATAGTACCTATTTTTAAAGATGAAAATTCATCTATTAAAATTAATGAAAATTTAATTTTTATTAAAAAAATTGAAATTATAGACGATTCTGCATTAACTATCTTGTTAACAGGAATAGATGCAAATAAGTTTGCTTATAATCATTTGACTGAGGAGCTGTCATTTTTAACCAAGGTAGATTTCGAAAATCCATTAGATGAAAATAAAGACAATATTTTTGAATTTATTTTAGAAGCAACTGATAGTTATTTTAATCAAACCATTAAAGCGTTTACACTTCAAGTATTAGATATTAATGAAATTATTCCACAAGTACCTACGCTAAAAGATACAAATTTATCCATTGCTGAAAACAATGAAAGCACGGCTTTTATAGGTAATATTATTATTGGGAATGAGGGTACAAGTAGCATTGATACTTTTAGCTTAAGTGGCAGTGATTCAGTCTATTTTTCAGTAGATAAAGAAGGAAAAGTTTTTGCCAAAGAAAGTTTTGATTATGAGTTAAAAATGCTTTATACTTTTAGGGCAGAGGCAAATAATAGTGTTGGGAAGAGTAATCAAGCTTTAATTAATATTCAAATAAAAGATATTCCAGACATAAAGCCAATAGTTGAAACTACTTCGCTTGAGGTTTTTGAAAATGAAAGTATAGGAACTTTTATAGGAAAAGTTATTATTACGAATAGTGGTGATTCTAATATTAGTTCGATTAGCTTAAGTGGTTATCAGAATAATACTTTTCAAGTAAACTCTAGTGGTGAAATCACCGTAGTTAATTATTTAGATTATGAATCTTCTACAGTCTATTATTTACAATATTTTGCGACAAATGAAGCTGGAGACAGTAATACAGAAGATTTAACAATAAATATTAAAAATATATTTGAAAATTCAGGATCAGATTATCCTGCAAGTGAAAATGGGATTCAGAGTGCTTTAGATAATGGAGATTATAGTTTTGTACTTAATGAACTTTTAAACAATAGAAATAATTATAGTGGATTGGATGATGACACGGTGAATATGAATATTGCAGGAGCATATGTTGGGAGCAGTGGGTATACTGTTTATGATATTACAGGGGCTATGACTAATGGAGATAGCAGTAGTTTTAATAACTTTGTTGACAATATTACACAAAACAATGACGCAGTAAGTACTATTAGTCAGCTAAGTCAAGCAGATAATTACTATAGTAACATTGTAGAAGGACTTGATTGTACTAATACAGCGAATTTAACAAAAATTCAACAAGATAGCTGTTATAACCTAGGACTAGTACGGTTAACTTCTCTCAGTAACAGTGTCAAACTTCTTTTTGGTGGTGATTCTCAAACGGTTAAAAAGTGGGCAAATGGGGTGGATGTAAATTCCAGTGACGATTTAAATGGAAATGGGGTGCTAGATGAGTCTGAAGCTTCTGCTTGTGCTATTGTCTATGCCAATAATCCAAATGATAGTTGTCAAGATGGAACATTCTATGCTTATAAAGGAGGGGTTAGCTTTAATTACCGAGGAAAAGAGCATAAGTTGAGCCTTATTGAAGTGGATGTAGGTAATTCAACAAATGGTTACCAGAGCTTTTATCAATTTATTAGTTCAAATGCTAATAACAATACACCTATATTAACATCAGGCACCTGTACTAAAACTTTTACTAAAACAAGCCAATT
>CACVAZ010000059.1 GCA_902727995.1 uncultured Sulfurovum sp. | reverse complement strand
GTCTTGAAATTACCTCCCCACCAATCGGTAGGGATACACCACTAAAATGGGCGTTTGAACAACGAACGCTTTTAAAAAAAACGAAACAAAGCCATGTAAAAGAGCTTGTTTTGTGGGTTTTAGACCACTTTTTACAAAAAAAGTTCGCAAACCTCCACGACTGAACGTGTCGATTTGAGGTAAATTGTAACTTAAAGTGGCTGTAAAGCCCATGAAATAAGCATTCTATTTTTGAAAAAAGTTCGCAAACCTAAGGCATGAAAAAAATGAAAGGTAAGGTTTCCTAATTTTAAGTGAACTTTCAGTTTCGGAAGTACCGAAAAATAGGCATTTGAAACTTAAGAAAAACTAAAAGTTCGCAAACCTAGGCTAAGCCCATTAAAAAATTGAGGTTTGCGAACTTTTTTAGGTCATTAATAAAAGTTATAAGTCCGAAAAATAGCACTTTCGTGTTTTTAAAAAGTTCGCAAATCGTTTTGAGGCGTTATGTAATCTTAGGTGAATCTTAAACATAACAACTTGAATCATTTTTTGATTCTGCTATACTCCCTAAAACAGTTTATTAACAGGAAATAAAATGGAATTGTTAACCATCGTACACGATCGAAAAATAGAATATATACCCATAATTTATGAATTTACAGGAAGAGTTAGTCGGCATATTCTTTTTTATGATCATGCCAAAGAAGAGAGAGCCTATGCCACAGAACTTAAACATTCCATAGAACGTTTTAATGCAAAGTATAATGTCAAGACAGAAATTAAAATGATAGAAATAGATGAAGACTCTAAAAAAGACATGCAAGAGATTGCCAAAGCTTTTGAAGGAAATTCTGAAAACATCTACTTAAACGGAGCAGGGGCTGACACGGCATTGTTTACGGTTTTGTCTTCTATTATTTTACGAAACAACGGTAAAGTCCTTGCCTATGACAAAGAAGAGAACAGTTACAACCTCATAACACAAAATGGATTTTTAAACAAAAAAATAGAGAATAACATGAACTTAGATGACTTTTTAACGCTTATGGGAGAGCGTGTTTTAAAAGAGTGTTCTAAAACAAACATCGAAAAAAACAAAGAACCCTTAGAAGAACTCTTTTCAGACACAAAACGCATGTTCAACGTACGTCATTTGCTTAAAAGTCGAAAAACCAAAGAACTAAAAAAACGTTATCCTAAGATGATTGACGCTTTAGCGAAACTTGATATTATTAATCAGGATGGCTTTTTAAAGGGGCAAGAGGCGTATGTACGGTTTGGCTTTCTTTTTGAAGAGTTTGTCTACTTACAACTCGAAGGTTTTGCCTTTGATGACATTAAAGTAGGGGCTAAAATAGAGTTTGACAATGAACAAGTCAATCGACGGAACATTGAGATTAGTAATGAGTTTGATATTTTGGTCATACAGAACAATAAAATAGGGTTTATAGAGTGTAAAATAGGCGATTCACATGACCCCATAGGTACGGTTTATAAGAGTGATTCCATTATGGAGTACTTTGGTGAAAACAGTGCCAGTCTTATTGTGAACATGGAACGCGACAAAACACCCCATTTAAAAAACAGCAAACGTAACTTTGGCGAGTCGGTTTTACTAAGAGCGAAGACCAAAAAAGTAGATGTCTATAATGCTTTTGACTTCTCTAAACCAGCTTTTAGAGCAAAGGTGAGTCAGGCTTTTGGCATGACACTGCCAAAAGTTTTTCAGAAAGAGCAGATAAAACGCTTAGAAGAAAGTTTGAGCCAACTATGAGTTTATATGAACAACAAAAAGAGATACAACAAGCCTCTTATCGACTCTTAGCACAGCGTATTGAAAAACTAAGTCAAGGACAGAGTAAAGCCTTTGCAGAGGCAAGTGGAATGCTCTCTTACATAAAAGCACTGATAGTCGCCATAGATAACTATAAAGAGAAGTATTTACAAGAAGTGCTTAGTAAAATTATTCGAGAGAATGAGGCGTATTATTGTGAGTTATTAACGGTTGAGTATAAAAATATCCATAAGTTTCTAGCCCAACCTTTAGCAAAAATGTGTTTGCAAAACAAAGTGGATGAAGCGAGTCTAAACGCTTTAAAAACAAGTAAAGATCAGTTGGAAAACTTAACAAAAAAAACGCTTAATAAACTTTTAGCGTATACCCAACGACGCATAGGTTTATCAGGTGAATTCTATGGTAGTTTAGGAGAAAAAAGTGGTAAAGAATTGTTCAAAGAGATGCCTCAACGGGTTGCTTTGGCAATATGGCAGATAAATTCCAATGATTTAGCCTTATTGCTCATGAACCAAGTACTTACGCTCAAAAATATTGATGATGCCGATGCTGAAAACACAGGGAATACCCGACAAAGTTTTGGTGCTAAGATTGGGGAAGAAGTTCATAAGCGTATGGCATGGAGGTTTTTTGTAAACATTGAGAAAGTAGAGAAAATAGCACTTAGAACGACGCTTAGAAAGTATGCTCATGGTGACTTTTCAAGCATGGAACAACTCTCTAAACCTCTTTGGACAGCAGTGATTGAGCTTGAAGTGGGGCAAAAACTCATTGACCTTGCTATGGAAGTGAACATAGTGAAAGAGTACACTAAAGTTAATGATGAAAAAGGCTTTAACTACCTTAAGTTTGAAACAGATTTTTTAGAACAAATGAGTAAAACTGATAAAAAGATAGCCCACTTAGCCTCCATGACTTATAAGCCCATGGTGATAGAACCTTTAGATTGGAAGGGCATGTATGAAGGAGGTTTTTTAGCTGATGAAGATGACGAAGAGAGTCGTTTTGATTTGTCGCTGATTAAAGCTTCTAGTCGTAAAGACAGAGAAGCCCTTGAAGGAAAAGAGATACCTCAAAGCATTCTAGATGGCATAAATCATTTACAAAAAACAGCTTTTGAGGTCAATGAGAAAATGTTAACGGTCTTAGTGGATTATCATAATGACATTAATTATTTAAAAAAAGAAAATCGGGTTGATTTTGCGTATTATAGAATTTTAAGAGAGTTACATGCTTCAAAGACCTATAGCCTAAGTAAAGAAGAGGTGCATGAACATTTTAGAAAGACAAACTTCATTCAAGTAAACAAAGAAAGCGACTTAACACAAAGCGACCAACAACGGATTAACAAAGCCATTAAAGCCACCAAAAAAGCTGTCGATGAAGAGCAGTTTAAACTGGAATCTTCATTGTATTATGAAATTGCCAAATACAAACAAGGCTTTGACACCATCGTGCAAACAGCCAAAGAGATGACGGCGTATGAAAAGTTTTATTTTGTTTGGCGAATGGACTTTAGAGGGCGTGTTTACCCTCAGCAGACATTATTGCATCCACAAGCTGGAGATTTACCTAAGTCTTTGTTGTTGTTCAGTCAAAAAAAGCGTTTAAGCTCAGAAGGTCTAAAGTGGTTTTTCATTCACGGTGCAAACTGTTATGGAGAGGTCGACAAAGAGCCATTTGAAAACCGTGTAGCATGGATAAAAGAACAGCATGAAAGCATCTTGGCTTCTGCTAAAAACCATAGAGAAACTTCTTTTTGGAAACAAGCAGGTGACCCATGGAAGTTTTTGGCTTTTTGTTTTGAGTATGCTGCGTATGTTGACGCTCCTGAAACATTTACAACAGGATTGCCCGTTGCCATAGATGGTTCAAACAATGGCTTTCAACATATTTCAGTACTGCTCAAAGATACCGATGGGGCTAAAAATGTTAATGTATTGCCTTATTATGATGCAGAAAAAAAGTTACTTGTGGCTGACCTTTATGCTAAAGTAGCCGAGGTTCTAAAAGAGAAAATGCAAGAGGAATACAGACTTTTTTTAGATGAAAAAGATGGATGTACCGAAGAAAATGGCTTGTTTTATGTTCAAAAAGAGGAGCTTAAATTTGAAGCTCCGTATTATTTGGAACCTCTTATTGCTTTATTAGAGAGCTTAGAACCCAGTGATTTAAAAGCAACACAGTTTTACAGTACCTATCTTAGAGAGCATGAAGCCAGTATTGAGTGGGATACTAAACTTACGCTAAAAGATAAAGATGCCCTATTTACGCTTTGTGAACAAAAAGAACGTCAACTGCGTAAAGTGTATGAAGATGATCTTGAAGAGCTAAAAGAGTGTATGGTTGAAGATTTGGTAAATTTAGTCAAAAGAGCTAGACGTAGTCTCAAAAAAAAGAAGCTTGTGGAGGAAAAAGGAAAAGTTTGTTCAAAGGTAACAAAGCCAGTACTTAACCCAAGGTCGGTTTATCAAAAATTTATTGATGCAAATATGATTAAAAGAGGTTTTGTAAAGTCGCCTGTGATGACAGAGTCTTATGGTTCAGGTACGCAAGGAAAAGCAAAAAAGTTACTTGAAGACATTGAAGCGAATGGTATTTTGTCTAAGCTCAAAGAAGAAGAGCGTTATTTGGTTGCTTTAGCCATTACCAAACTCTTAGAAAAAGCATTGACCCAAGTTTCGGACTCACCTCAAAAATACAAAAAATGGATGAAAAACTATGCCAAAGAGGTAGCTGACAAATCAGCCATAAAATGGAAAACACCTTTAGGTTTAGAGGTGGAACAAGTAGAGTATCAGTCTAAAAAAGTAAAAGTCTCCATTGGAGGAGGTCGCAAAGTTGAATTTAAAGTGTATACCGATGAGATTGACAAAAAAGGGCATCAAAACGGTTTCTCTCCCAACTACATTCACTCGTTAGATGCTACGCATCTTATTATGACCATCAATGGGTTAAAAAAAGAGAATATTTATGACATTGTCACCGTGCATGACTCTTTTGCGACCCATGCCAATGATGTTAGCGTTATGTCAAAGGTGTTAAGAGAAAGCTTTATGTCACTGCATCATAAGCGACCTCTTTTAGAACTTAGAGCATTTTTTGAAAAAGAGTTTGCACTTAAGGAAAAAAAGATTCCCTATGTCGATCAAGAGGACTTTAAGTTAGAAAAAATTATGAAGTCGGAGTATTTTTTCGCCTAAGGCTATCCTAAGGAAATAAATAAAAAAAGAGAGCTTCATTTCGCTCTTTTGGTTGGGCTTCTCAGCCAAGCAGATTTAGCCCTACAGCCACTCTAATGGTGGGACAAATAGGGTTCCCCAAGGTTGTGGGTAGTCTATAATCATTGGTACTCCTTAATATAAAATATGTACGATGGTTAGCTTTTGACAGCACAGCAGATTGATGGTTACTCCTAGAAAGGCTGATGCATTAGTCGTTTAAGATAATACAAATCAGTTCACAAATTGGGTTTGCCATAAGTTTTCTCCTTTAGGTTATGTTGTTTTGGACTCTTTAGTTTGAGTTTCCATAAGCCATCTCAGGCATTTCTTTCTTTAGTCACCACTTGGGAAACTGCTCTTAGACCTTAGTCTTTAAGCAGTTCTTTTGTGACACAAATAGCAATGGGTATAAGTACTATGGGTAACATTTCAATCCTTTCAAATTTTGTTTGTTAAAACTCTTCATTTCGAGTTCACCTTGTCATCTCAGACATTTTCTTTCTTTAGTCACCACTTGGGAAAATGACAACACAAAGTTCTAGAGAGATGCATTGAGACGTTTTGGAATAACGGTTACAAGCGTATTTTCAACAAACACTCCATAGAAGTTCGGAAACGAGGGCAAGACCACACGCCTTTTTTCACGTAATTGTAGGTTATACAAGTCACGTTCTAATAAGTGTATGGCATTACGTATCTGTTCTTTGTTATAGGAAGCGAAGCTAAAAACACGTTGCAAGAAACGCTCAGCAGCATGACGGGTTATCTGCATGAAGTTCTCCTTGGTGTAAATGTTGGACTCTTCTTTTTTGAGTATCCGTTGACCATCTCAGGCATTTTCTTTCTTTAGTCACCACTTGCGAAAATTTCAATATTTATTTAAAAATATTTTTTTATATTTTTATATTTTTTGTTTATGCTTCAATACCTACAAAAGCGATTTATATAGGATATATGTAGGCTCTTTCAAAAAAAATTAATCATAGAGCGTTAGAATAGAGATGAAGTTTGAAATAGGGGTAGCTTTGGGTATAGATAAAAATAAAACCATTTTTCTTTTGGGTGGACATGACTTAGAGATGTTGACCATTAAAAAGCATTTGTTAGCAGAAGGTTTTGAAGAAGAGATAAATCTTTTTGACCATAAGCTAACATGGGGTGCTAAGCTTTCAGCTTATGAGGAGCTGTTAACAAAACATTCTGATAAAACCATTTACGGTATAGAACTTACTGAAGACTGTACACCTCCTAGCAATTACCTACGCATTGATCATCACAATGACTTTTCTGACAATGACGCAAGTCTACTTCAAGTCCTGCAACTTTTAAATAAGGAAGCAAGTCATGAAGATAAACTGGTTATTGCCAATGATGTAGGGCATATAGAAGCCATGAAATGTAT
>CACVAZ010000058.1:1729-6460 GCA_902727995.1 uncultured Sulfurovum sp. | reverse complement strand
TTATAGTAAAGGGATTATGAAAGCTTGGTATGGGGTTTATGAGATTGAGGGAGATGAGGATATTTTGGCGATGATACTTGATACAGGAATGGGGGCTAACTGTATGAAGGGGTTGGGGTTTTTGGAGATAGTGAAATAATCTCATTATAATTTTCTGATGTATGGTTTCAAACCCTATAAGGAAGTGTATCTATAAAAATAATGAGATTGATAGATTATAGTTAAAAATACTTAAGAATTTGCTAAAAATAAAATATATAATTTTCTGATGTATGTAATAATTTTTTAAGGTGACTTTGTTATAATCTTAAAATATAACTTATCAAGGATGTATTTTGACAGACAATACAATAATTATTTTAGGTGGATTAATTGCCTTTGTGTTCATAGTAGTAATACTTTTAGGTTTTTTATTTTCAGGAGATACAACAATTAATATAAATACATCAAAAGAGGAATAAATGGGTGACATCATAAAAACACTCTCAAAAATAGGCTCACACTATTTAGAAGATGAAAAACGAGTAAAAAATAAAGCATACGAGTACGATATAGTTAAAGTTTATCTTTTTGATATAGAAACCAAGAGAATAGAGCCATCTTTGAATATTAAAAAAGAGGATTTGATTATTACGCGTTTTGGTGTGGGTGCAAATAGTGGTAATCTTTTTCCTAATATATTTTTTAAAAACAAAGATGTTAATCTTAATTTTGATAAATTTACCAAAGCTATTTTAAAAGCAAATAAAAATATACTCTCTTATTTTTCACAAGAAGAGATATTTGGAGATAAAAAACTACAACTAATTTATGGTATAGAAAATCATAACTTTAGAAATTTAATGAATTTAAAATATTCTGTAGAGATATTTAAATTGACATTAGAAGATTATGATTATCACTTTGATACTTTTTGTAAAGAGTCTAATAGTTTTTTTGACAATGTTAAAGAAGATATTCAGAACCTTCAAGAGCATAAAAAATCCACTGGAGAAAAGGGTAAAGTTACAACTTATTTTGCTTTGTCTTATCAAGGTCAGCCAATTTCTGCACATTTTAAAAATATTTATGATAAACATCTCAATACATATAGTGAAGCCTCAATGAGAGGATATGATATTGTCTCAAATACTGAGGGTATTGGAGGAGATGCCAATTTGGCTTTTTGTTCTACCAATGAACTGCCTACTAAACTTAAACCTATCAAGCTCAAACTTCTTCCTCTCTCTTTTGAAAGTGCAAAAAAAGTCAAAATTGGTTTTGATGTGATGGATAAGATGCTTTCTCATAATTTTTATGGTTTGAAGATGGCGATTATGCCTACACTTTTGAGTGATGAAGTGAAGTATAAAAAAATATTAGAAATATTAGAAAGAGTATCAAAAGGTGATATTGAAAAGATTGAAAAAAGTGAATATCTTATCAATAGGTATTTAGAAAAAATTGCATTAGATGAAAAAGAGTTACCTGTGCTTAATACTATTCTTTTTTATGCCAAAAATAATTCGGCTGTTGATGTTTTTCTTCAAATTGATGATGTTTTGCCCTCATATATCTCATATATCTCTGATAAGATGGGAGAGTATAATGTAAAAGCTTTTAAAAATAAAGATGAAAAATCTCCTAATGAGGATACTATTTATCTTCATAATCTTTTTACAGATAGATTGGATATTATGAATATATTGCTCTCTTCTGCCAAGATGGATAAAGATATTTTAATTCATAAATTCTCACAGCTCATCTATTGGGGAACGATGAATAAATCTTATGCTCATCCTATTGAGTGGTCAAAGTATTTTAATGGATATTATAGTGGCAGGAGTATAGAGTCTATAAATAGATATTTAGCTCTATTTAGTGAGACAAAAAAACTTAAAACAAATTTTATATTACAAAAGGAGATAAATTTGGAAGAGATAAAAAGCGAAAAGCAGAAAATAGAAAAGCTTATAGAAGGGAGTGATTTTATTGATAATGAAGTATTAAAAAGTGCCTATCTTTTGGGTATGTTATCTAGTGCTTTGATGAATTGGCAGTATGGAGTAAGTGGAAGTAGTTCTTATGAAAAGTGGCTAAACAATAGTGGAGCAATTACAAAAGATAGCCTTAATAGAATTTGGAAAAAATCTGAAGAGACTATTCGTAAGCTAAATTCTACTTCTGGTTCAGGAAATAGAGTAATTAATGAGATTAAAGATTTAGTAATTGAAAGTTCACAAAAAGCCTTTATATATGATGGCATTGTTAAAAGTTCTTTCGTGTCACTTTCCTTTGCTATGGGTGGAAGTAATTATACTAAATATATTAAAAAAACAAAAAAAGAGGAAAAATAAAATGTCAGAAAAAACAATATTAAAAAAAGAGATACTATTTTTATGGGACGGAGAAAATTGGAATCCAAATGGAGATATGCTCAATAGCAATGCACCAAGAATTGATGAAGAAACAGGCGTGGCAGAAGCTACTGATGTAAGAATAAAGCGAACGATTAGAGATGAATTAATCAAAAAAGAGGGTGCAGAAGTCGTATTTATCAAGCCATACAAAAGAGATGAAAATGTTCTTGATTGTAAAACGGCTATTAGAGAGAATGAAATAAATATAAAGCAAAGTAAAGCCGACCTTGAAAAAGAGATATTAGAGAGATTTTTAGATATAAGAGCTTTTGGTGGAGTCTTGCCAATTTCAGATAAAGATGAGATGAAAAATGATAAAGAGATAACGACAGCAGGAGTACAGTTTACTGGGTCTGTACAGTTTAGAATGTCTAAATCATTGCATAAAGTTTCTATGAATCATATCAAAGGAACAGGAGCATTTGCTAGTAATTATCATGCAACAGATAGTAAAAAGCAAAAACAACAAGCTACCTTTAGAGAAGAAGATTTTTTATCTTATGCACTTTTTGCTACTTATGGAATGATGGATAATTATAATGCTAAAAAAACAGGATTTAATGAAGAGGATGCAGTCAAAGTGATGGATGCTCTTTGGTTTGGAACTAAAAATTTAATTACGCGTTCAAAAATGGGACAGACTCCTAGATTTATGCTCGTTATTACTTACAAAGATGATACATTTGCAGGAGATTTGAATAATAGTATTGATTTTGATGGAAAGAAAGATGATGAGGCTATTAGAAATATCAATGATTATAAGATAAATTTCTCGCGACTTAAAGCAAAATTAGAGAGATATAGTGATGCAATTGATAAAGTTGAATATTTTGTAGATTATGACTTTGAAGAAAATCATAAAGAGCAGTTTGATACATCTTGGATAAAGATAGAGAGATAAGATGTCTATTGTAGCTTTTACACTTACAGGAGATTATGCACACTTTTCTCATCCTGCTACAATTTATTCTAGCCTGACTTATCCTATTCCTCCTAAAACTGCGATTATGGGCTTTTTGGGTGCAGTGATAGGCGAAGAGGAGCATTATAAGCTTGGTGATATTAAATATAGTATCAAGATAGATAAGGCTATTGTAAAAAAAAGTTTTGTCTTTAATGGTATAAAATCAGCCCTCTCCTCAAATATGCATATCAAAGAGGGATATCAAAACTCTTCTTTTAAAAAGCAATTTTATAGAGAACTTATCTGTTCTCCCTCTTATACAGTTTTTGTGGATTTATCTCTGCTTAATCAAGAGTATCAAGAGAAGATTATCAAATATCTAAAAGAGCATAAAACAGCATTTACTCCGTATTTGGGGATTAATTTCTGTTTGGCTGATTTTGAGTGGATAGAGATAGAGAAATTAGAGAAGATAAAAGAAGATTTTACACAAGTTCATTCATTTACACGCAAAGATGATTTTGAATTTGAGAGTGATAATTTTGGCGTGAAGCTAACCACTGCCAATATGGCTTGTGATGTAGAAAAGGGGAGAGTCTTTAAAGATTTTCAAGAGTTTATTATTGAGATTGGAGGAGAGAATAGTATTAAATCCAAAAATAGAGATAATATTTATCAAATAAATGAGAATAGAGTCTATTTTGTTTGATGAATTTTTTTCTCATCCTGATAAACTCTATATTGAGCATATTAGCAATATGTTTGATGGTGATGATACAACACTAGAGAGAGAAGTAAAACGCTTTCACGATATAGCAAAATTAAAAGATAATTTTCAAATCTATATTCGTGGGGCTAAGGGAGTTGATAAAAATCACTCTCTACTCTCTGCCTATCTTTTTTTATTAAATTCAAATTTTGAAACAAAAGAGATGCTTTTTGGATTTTTGGCGATAGCTTCTCATCATTCAAATATAGAAAACTTTTTTAATCTAGGTGAACAGAATAGATATATTGGTAAATATTGTACTAATTCAAAAGAATTGAATTTTATTGATGAGGTAGTAAAAAATAGTGAAACAATAGATTTTTATAGTAATTTAAATAGTAATATCCAAAAATTAAAAGAGAAAAGTATAGAGTATCAAGATTATCTTATGGAACTTGAACTTATAGAAGAATTTGATTATAATGATTTTATAGCATTCAAAAAACTTTATGCTTCATTGATTTATAGTGATAAGTATGAAGCTATATTTGGTATCTCTAAAGAGTCTAAAGAAAAGATACCTAGTCAAATATTAAAAGAGCATATTGATAATTTAGAATTTAATCAAAAGAGAGATGATTTTAGAAAATTGGTTTTAAATAATTTTGATAATTCTCATAAACTCTTTACTCTTACAGCACCCACAGGATATGGAAAGA
>CACVAZ010000058.1:0-1629 GCA_902727995.1 uncultured Sulfurovum sp. | reverse complement strand
TTAAAAGAGCATATTGATAATTTAGAATTTAATCAAAAGAGAGATGATTTTAGAAAATTGGTTTTAAATAATTTTGATAATTCTCATAAACTCTTTACTCTTACAGCACCCACAGGATATGGAAAGACACTGACTGCTTTGGAGTTTGCACTTAAATTTAACAAAGATAAAATTATCTTTGCTTTGCCTTTCACTTCAATTATTGATCAAGCTTATGATGTGGTTTCTGATATATTTAAAGAGAGTGAAATAGATATTTTCAAAGTCCATCATAAAACTGATATTGATGAAAGTGTAGATGAAGATAGATATTCACAAGTAAAATTTTTGATGAGTTCATTTAGTGGAGAGATAAATATAACTACCCTTTATCAAATTATTTTTGCACTTTTTGGAAATTCAAATAAAGATAATGTAAAGTTTAATCAATTTAAAAATACAGTAGTGATTATTGATGAAGCCCAAGCTATTCCTTATGATTTTAGAGCTGACTTTATCAAGCTTTGTGAGATTATTTCAAAAGAGATGAATACAGTTTTTATTTTTATGTCTGCAACGATGCCAATTATGACTAATGGCTTTAAAGAGATTTCAAATTTAGATTATTTTAAAAGACAAAATAGATATATCTTAAAATGGTTAGATTTACAAAATGGACAAGATAGTTTAATTGAAAAAGTGGAAGAGGTAGCTGAAGCTAAACATACTCTACTAGTGGTAAATACAATTAAAAAAGCACAAGAGTTATATCACTATTTTAAAGATGATTTTGAATGTTATTCTCTCAATGGCTATATGACTGATAACGATAAGCAAAAAACTATTCAAGAGGTATCAAAACGATTAAATCAAAATGAAGAGAAAATTTTACTTATCTCCACACAATCTATAGAAGCAGGAATTGACCTTGATTTTGAAGTAGGATTTAGAGAAGTTGCCCCCATTAGCTCTATTATACAAACAGCAGGACGCGTTAATCGCCATTTTGGAGAAGGTCAATCTACACTCTATATCTTTGATGATATTTGTGAGTATTCAGATTTAATCTATGGAGATTTACAGCTTATTAGTCAAACAATTTTTGAGATACTTAAAGAAAAATCCGTAGAGGAAGAAAATATTTTAGAACTAAGCCAAAACTATTTTGAAAAGATAAAAAATCAATTAGAAACTCTCTTGATAGAAGAAGAGATAAAAAAACTAGCATTTAATGATATTTATAAAAAGATAGAAAATATTATGGATAATCAGGACTTTAAACAGCTCATTATTATTGAGCCTTATCATGGATTTATCAAAGAGATAGAAGAGTCATTGTTAGAGATAAAAAAATCTAAAATAGATAAGTTCAGACAAAAAGACTTAACACAAAGTCTAGTAAAAAAGCTTTTAAAGTTTGGCGTGAATGTTGTTAAAAAAGAGATAGATAGTTTTGGTACACCTATAGGAAAAGTCAAATATTTACACGAAATGATATATCTTCCCTCTGGTGCAGGTGAGTATAGTTGTGAATATGGAGTTAAGAAATATAAGCCTGATGAACTAGATGCAAGTGATATAGGACTTGGGGATGACTAACTTCAACCCAACCCTCCTAAACGGAACCCTAATCCACTACTACGCCACTTG
>CACVAZ010000057.1 GCA_902727995.1 uncultured Sulfurovum sp. | reverse complement strand
ATTAAATAAGAATGAGTTAAAGAAATTAGAAATGATTTTTGAAAGTAAAGCTAAAACGCTAACTGCAATTTATAATAAAAAAGTTAACTATAATTTTAAGTCAAATTTTTTATATATTTTTTCGAAAGATTTAAAGAAGTTTAATGTCGATGTTGAAGAGATATTTTCTGAAGATGATAGTTTTATTTTGCATTTAATTGCTAAAGATGAAAAAAACATAACTAAATATATTAAATATATCTCTAAAAAATACTTTAAAGATATTAGAAGTATAGATATTAAACGTATAGAACTTAATGAAAAAGAATTAATATATCGTGGAACATTACAGGTGAATTACAAATGAAAGAAATAGTTAATATATTAAATAATTTAGATGAATATTTTGAAGTAAAATCAAATAATGAAAAATGGATGATGATAGGAATACTTGCCATTGTTATTGGTTATCTTTCTTATACCTTTTTTTACCCATTTGCAGAAGAGAAATATAATACAGCCGATCATACTAGTAAAAAATTACAAAAAAGTATTCAAACTCATAAACAATATCTGCAAGGAATTACGGTCAATGGAGACATAGAATTTTATGTCAAAAAATATTCTAATGATATTAAAGATTTGGATAAAAATATCGATAAAACCAATGATGAAATTTCTTTTGTTTCAACAAGTTTAGAGGAGTTGTCTCCTTTATTATTTAATAAAGAGAGTTGGTCTAAGTTTTTGAATTCGATTACAAAACAAGCTAAAAAACAAGTGGTTAATATTAATTATATAGAAAATAATTACGTAGATAACAATGGTAGTTTTGGACATGTTTTACAAATTTCTGTAGGTTGTTCTGGACAATATAAACAAATTGTTAAATTCGTCAATCAACTTGAAAAATCAGTTTTGGTAACCGATATTTATGGTTCACACCTTTATCTTGATAGAAATGACACGGTTGTGTCAGCTGATATTAATATTTCAGTTTGGGGGGTAAATAACTAATGCAAAAGAAAATTACTTTAAAAATGTTTATTTTAAAAATGCTTTTAATAAATATGTTTTTGACAGGTTCACTTTTTTCAGCCTCCTTGAGTTCAGCCGAGATTACGCGTATGGTTTCAGAAATTAAAAAAGAGCGTAAGGGGATTGACCTTTTAACACTTCAGAGTACAGAAAATCCTTTCCGTATAAGAATAGCTGCAAAAAAAGAAGAAGTAGTAGAAGTGAATGGAACAATAGAAATTATTCCTGTCGTTGTAGAAGTTGTTTATACTTTAAAAGCTATTTTAAATAAAGCAGCTTTTATTGATAAAAAATGGTACAAGCTAGGAGATAGTATTGGAGATTATAAAGTAAGCCATATTTCATCTTCTTCGGTTGTCTTGAAAAATGAAAGTACTACTAGAATATTAAGTTTAGAAAAGAAAAAGAACCAGTTTATTAAATTAAATAGAGGATATTAATAATGTTAGTTTTAAAAAATAATTTAAAAAAATTTATAGCTGTACTGCTGTTGATAAGTTTAGCACTTATTCCAGCATCAGCAAATCGTTGTCAAACACAGTTGTTTACAGCTACCTTAAATAGTGAATTAACCATTGGAGATGTTGTAGAAAACTTAGCTGATGAGTGTGCTTTAAGTTTAATCGTTAAAGATTCTGAAGCCAAGAAAAAAATGGCTGAAAAACTCTATTTTGTCAAAATGAATAATGCCTCTTTAAATGAGTTTTTAGATACTGTTTTAACAGAAAATGATATTTCATATGTTTTAGAAGATGGTAAATTAAAAATTTCGTATTTAACTACGAGAACATTTAAATTACATTATATTGCAGGAGATAGAAAAGGTACTAGTAATGCACATGTTACCATTGCTAATTCTGGAGCGAGTTCAGGTAGTGCTGAAGCTGGAGGAACACAAGGTGCTGGACAAGAAGGAACAGACTCAGGTAATGGTTCAAAGACGGGTGTTTCTATTGAAAGTACGGATGATTTTACCTTTTGGTCAACCATTGAAAAAGAGATACATGGGTTAATTAATAGACCCGAAGATCCCTATACAGCACCTCTACCCATTGTTAATGCAGAAGCTGGGATGATTACGGTGACGGGTACCACAAATCAACTTCAACGGGTTGCTTATTACATAGATGACTTAGATCAGCAGTTAAAAAGTCAAGTTTTAATTGATGTGAGAATACTCTCTGTTACTTTTGATGATTCCTATACAACAGGAGTAGACTGGAATCAAATCTATTCTTTACAAAACATGGCAATAGCTTCTGCTAGTACGCTTCAAAATAATATCTCTTCATTAACTTCTGTTAGCGAAGGTGAACTTTCAATTGGAGATACGACTTCAGCACTTGGAGCAGAGCCAAAACGTTCAGGAGCAATCATTACAAGAGGTTCTGCTACGATGAATGATGTGGTAAAATTTTTAAAAACACAAGGGGATGTAAAATCCATTTCTAATCCTAAGATTTTGACCTTAAACAATCAACCTGCATTGATTTCTGTGGGAAATGAACTTTTTTATAAAATTCAATCTACTTCATTACTTCAAGGAGGAAGTGGTTTGGGAACACAGCAAACAGGAGAGACCATTGATTCTGTCTTTGCTGGAATCCTTTTAGACATCACTCCTGAAATTTCTGAAGATGGATCGATTACTTTAAAAATTAACCCTTCAATTTCAGATACCATTGATACGGTTAGCACATCAACAACGGGTTCAAGAACCATTCCACCTGATTTGTCAAGAAAACAAATATCTTCGGTGGTAACCTTACAAGATGGTGAACATGTAATTTTAGGGGGGTTAATCTCTTCTAAGTCAGGTACTAAAATTTCAAAAGTACCCCTGTTAGGAGACTTACCACTTTTAGATAATTTATTTAAAAGAGAAGTCAAAGTAGATACGGTTGATGAATTGGTACTTATTATTACCCCTCATATTATTAAAAAAGACAAGGATTTATCATTAGAAGATCTTGGTTATAAAAAGTTAAATGATGAGCAGTAATTACGATGAGCTTAAAAATATTTTTGTAGATGTGGTTGATAAAAGTGCTTATGTAGAATTAGAGTCTGCAACTTATAATTATGATGTTCTTGAAAGTTCTTTAGATAAGCCCTTAAAGATGGTTCTGCTTTATGGTAAACCAGGTACGGGTAAGAGTATGCTTTTAAATAAGCTTTATCATAATCTAAAAGAGAACAGAGAAATTCATTACTTTGAAGCACCTATTCTTTCAGAGAAAGAGTTTTTAAAAAGTATTTATGAAGGAATGTCAGGACAAGTTATTCCTGAAAGAATGCGTGTTAATTTTGATGGTTTGTTGAAATATTGTCAGAAATTAAAAAATCAAAGAGAAATTATATTTCTTTTAGATGAGTGTCAACTCTATTCCGAACCTTTAATGGAAAAGATTAGACTACTTTCAGATACAAGGGTCGTAAAATTTGTGATTACTTTGCATAAAACTGAAAATGAAGAGGTGATTGCAAAAGAACATTTTAAAACACGTATTTGGGAAGTGATAGAGCTGTGCAATGCAAATGAGTATGACTTAGAAGTTTATATTCAAAAAAAGGTGATTAAAAAAGGTTTTGTAGACGTTTCAAATAGTATTAAAAAAAGAGATATTAAATTTATTCATACCCATACCAATGGAAACTTTAGAGAAACAAACAAGTATCTTTATACGATTTTTGATATTTATGATTATTATGAAAAAAATGAGCCAAAAAAGATTTCTAGCAATAAATTTTCAAGAAAAATTCTTGAAATGGCAGCTATTAGATTAGGATACATCAATGCATAAAGTAAAAGAATTAGAGAATAAATGGTTTAATTATAAAGTTAAAAAAATTCTATCTCCTCTGATAGCGATTTCTGCTTCATCCTTACTTGTTGTGGGTGGGTATTATATTTATCTAAGTCAAGAGGACAAGTTACATTCTTTAATTTCTTCAACAGTCTCTTCATCAACGAGAGCAACAAGCGTTTTAGGCGTAAGTAGAGATGCTAATAACTCCATAAATAACTTGCAGAAAAAAGAGAAAGTTATAGAAAAAATCGTTGATAAAAAAGTACTTGAAGAGAAAATTGAGGAAGTGAAGCTTGAAAAAAAACTTGAAGAGCCTAAAATACTAGAAAAAATAGCATTGGCTCCTATTATTCCTGTGATTGACATGGCAAAAGAAGAGCGTATTGCTGATGTTAAACGTCCAAGACCTGTGAAGGTTTCAAGAAACACCGTAGCAGCGAAAAAAAATGATTATTTAACGGCTAAAGAGTTGGCTGTTGTTAGAAGAACACAAAAGAGAGAGAAAGTTGTTCCTAGAAAAACAAAGAAAATGAAGTTTACCTCTAGTGATAGCAATTATTTCGAAACAATGCAACATAAGTTTTCTAAATCAAACAGTCCAAGAGATGCTTTGTTACTTGCTAAAGTTTATTATAAAAAAGCTGAATATGTAGAGGCAGAAAAATGGGCCTTGTCAGCAAATAAATTAAACAACTCCTTGGAAGAAAGCTGGTTGCTTTTTGCTAAATCAAAAGTAAAGCTTGGGAAGAAGAAAGAAGCTTTAAAAATCTTAGTGAGTTATTATAAAAAAAGCCAATCTATAAAAGCTAAAAGACTTATAGGACAAATTAAAACTGGAAAAATCTAATGAAAAAAATACCCTATATTATCTTGATGACAACAGTGTTTTTGTTCTCATCAAATCTTTCAACCCTTTATAAACTTTATGAAAAACAAGCGTATGAAAAAGCGTGTGATTATGCTGTAAAATATTTTTATAAAAAACGTAATAAAAATTCTGAGGAGTATTTAACGCTTTATGGACTCTCTTGTTTGGAAACAGATAAAATTTACCGTATTGCAACCCCTATGTTACGGTTAAAAAAGAGCAAAGACGCGAGAGAGAATTCTGCTTATTTTTCTACTATTTTATTACAAAAAAAGCTACTTTTTCAAGCCTTAGTTGATAAAACATCTTTAAAAAATTTGCAGTTACCAGACACAAACTTTATTCTTTCAAAAATTTTTACTCTGTTTGTTCAAGAAAAATATGTTTTAAAAGAGAATATTTATACCTTTAAAGATGAGGTTAAAAAAGAGATGAAGTATCAGCTTTATATCAAAGAAAATAAGCAAAAAGAGAAAGAAATGATTATTGATGTTTATAAAGATGATAAATTTACTCATCGTTATCGTTACTAAAAAGGAGAGAAGATGCAAAAAATTATTGATTTACTTATTAGAGAGAATGTATTAGATGAAGAAAAATTAAAACTATTTATTGACAAGTATACCGAAGAAAGACTAAGCATAGTCAACCTTTTAAAAGTACGTTTGATTCACATGGATAAAATGGAAGAAGCTTTGCTTCAAGCATTAAGACTTCATAGTATTGAACTTAGTGATTTAGAAGGAATTCAGGGTATTGATACAACGCATCTGTTAAAGAAACAAGCTGAAATTTTGGGTATTAAATACATAGATATTTCAGATGTAGACATTGATTTTAAGCTTATTAAGCGTTTACCATTAAAACAACTTATGCGTTATCATGCCTTACCTCTTTATGTTGAGGGAGACCAAGTAACGGTTGCTTTTGAAAATCCTAATGATTTTGAAGCAAAAGGAGCAATTGAGCGTTTTTTCCATGGAAAAATTATGGAAGTAGCACTAGGGCGTAAAGCAATTATCGATCAAGTTTTATCTCATCTTCATGACAATGAAAAAGTAGAAGAGTACTCGGCTGATATCAAGGTTGATTTAGAACAAGGAGGTAAGGAAAATGGGGGGGCTAATGAGACAGATGAGTCTCCAGCTGTTTTAAAACTCATTGAGCTTATTTTGTCTTCAGCTATTAATAAAGGAGCTAGTGACTTACACATTGAAGCGACTGAAAAGCATTGTATTGTAAGATATAGAGTTGATGGTATGTTACAAGAAAACTTTAAAACAGAACATGCCATATTTTCACCTCTTGCATCGCGTATGAAACTTCTGTCGAATCTTGATATTGCCGAAAAAAGAAAACCACAAGATGGACGATTTACCAAAGTAGTTAATGGACGTGTTTTTGACTTTAGGGTTTCTACTTTACCAACGATGTTTGGTGAATCAATTGTTATGAGGGTACTTGATAAAACAAAAGCTTTAGTTCAACTAGAAGATGCTGGAATGAATGCAATTTCTTACAAAAAGTTTTTAAAAGGGATTCACTACCCTTATGGAATTGTATTGGTAACGGGTCCTACAGGTTCTGGTAAAACTACTACTCTTTATGGGGCATTAAATGAGATTAAAGATGTCAAGGACAAAACCATTACTGTTGAAGACCCAGTTGAGTATCAAATGGATGGGATTCAACAAGTACAAATTAATGCCAGTTCAGGCTTAGATTTTCCAGCTGCCTTACGTTCTATTTTGAGACAAGATCCAGATAAAATTATGATTGG
>CACVAZ010000056.1 GCA_902727995.1 uncultured Sulfurovum sp. | reverse complement strand
TAGAAGTTTGGCTATTAATCTTCTTAATATCAATAAAATCTCTAACAAAACTCAAGCTAGAAAATTATTCGCTTGGGGTGGAATTGACGTACTTTCCTTAAAAGAAATTTGATTTTGAATTACCGTGTAGGTCTAAGGTGTGTGGAGAAGTACATAAGTAATTATGCTATACTAATATATTCTAAATTAATTTTAACACGGAGTACCTCAATGAATAAAACATACTTATCCTTAGCTTTAATGACATTACCCTTACTATTTTCAGCATGTGGAGGAAGTTCTTCATCTTCTTCTGATTCAAAAAATGATGGAAAAGGTTCCATAGATTTTAAGGAATATTTTCCTATTAAAGATATGTCTAAACTGTTTATTACCACCCAAAGAGATGGTGACGATATTCAAAGATCATCTTATTCTGAAGTTATCAATGTAAATGGAAATGCCATTAGCACTACGGTCAATACAAAACTAATAGAAAAAGTAGTATTTACCGATACTAATATTACCACAACCGACACAGAAGATGATGAAACAACCGTAAACTCCATATTTAGGAACATTGATTTAGGGGACACTCTTTTCACTCAAAAACAAGAATCTACTGAAAGTAATGACTTAGGAACAATTAACACTAGCCTAAATTATACTTGTATCTTAAAAAGTAAAGAAGAAAAATTTGAAAAAGGTGACAATCTTTACAGTGGAGATTTACTAAAAATTGAGTGTGTGGCTCAAGGTAACGTCATTTATGACATAAAACAAACTATTTTAGATGCTGGTGCTGCAACCGATCTCAATGGTACCCATACTATTTATGATACATCCTATATCTATCTTAAAAAAGAACTCGGTCTAGTTGCCTTTATTAATGATGATTGTATTACCAATGCAAAACTTCCTTTTTTAATTAACGACAACGCAAAAACTACAGCCTGTATCAAACAAAAATATGACTATGAATTTTATATTCCGTAAACACTAAAAACCTTCATCATTAATTTAAATTTGGAGATTCATTAATATCATTAAAAATGAATCCCCAAGCTCCCTCATAAAAGAAAAGAATCAAAGTAACAAGTTACTGTCCTGCTCTAACACAGCGAACAGATATGGTAACCTAAATTCGTCAACCCTGAAAAACCAAATAAACCCTTACATTTAGGGATTTTAAACCAATAATACGCTATAATTTCGACCATAAATCCCAAAGAAACAAGTGAGTTTCTGGTCGAAATGGATAAAAAAATGCTTCCCAAACCATGCAAGTTAAGCCAACCAAACTTATTCCATAACGAATTAAGAGATATGTTGGATAGTAGAGACCCATTGATAGCATTAGCAGATACTATAAATTGGGGAGTCTTTGAAGAGAGCTTTGAAAAATACTACTCAAAAGAGGGTAGACCAGCCAAGCCGATAAGATTAATGGTCGGATTGCTGTTACTAAAACAGTTAGAGAACTTATCGGATGAAAATGTGGTTATGCAATGGAAAAGAAACCCTTATTATCAATATTTTTGTGGATTTACAGAATTCCAAATAGCCTTACCTTGTCATAGTACAGAGCTGGTGAAGTTTCGCCAACGAATAGGTAAAGAGGGAATAGAGTTAATCTTCAAATCAACAGTCATGCTTCATGGAAAAAAGAGTGAAGAGAAACAGGTGATAATAGATACCACTGTCCAAGAGAAAAATATTACTTATCCAACCGATGGAAAACTAGCCATCAGAATGATAAGCCATCTGCATAAAATAGCTAAAAAAGAAGAGGTAACCATTCAGCATAACTAAAAAAGACCAATTTATCTAAAATAAAAATTTATCTTGGGTATAATTAAAGCAAGTAGTTTAAAAAGGGATAAAATGAGTATAGAAGAAGTGATGAGAAATATTTTGCTAGAATTAGAAGAACTTCGAGAAGAAAATCGTTTACTCAAAGAAGAGATTAAACGACTAAAAGAGAATGGGAATAAAGATAGTACAAATAGTTCTAAGCCACCTTCAACAGATAATGGCTTCAAAGAGAAAGAAGCTAAAAATGATAAAAGTACCTCAAAAAAAAGAGGTGGTCAAAAAGGAAGGACAAGCAATAACCTAAAAAAGTCTGATAACCCAGATGTGATAGAGATATTAGAAAGTTTTACCTGTAGCAAATGTCATCATAATTTGCTAGATGTAAAAGTTAAATCTATCTCAAAGAAACAAGTATTTGATATACCTCCTGTTAAAATGAAAGTGACAGAGTTTCAACAACATAATAAGGTATGCCCTTGTTGTAGGACAGAAAATAAGCCTCATTTCCCTGAGGGTTTGAACACTTATGTGCAATATGGGAGAAGAATATCAAAACATTTATTGCCTATCTAAACACCTATCAAATGCTACCGTATGAAAGAATTTCTGAACTAGTAGAAGACTTTACCTCCCACAAAATGAGCAGTGGTACAATTTATAATGTATTGGAAGATTTTTATACGAAGCTAAAGCCTTTTGAAGAGAAAACAAAAGAAGCATTACTCAGAGCAGAAGTTATCCATGTGGATGAAACAAGCACGAGAGTGGGATCAAAACTTCATTGGAGTCATGTTGTCTCTACAAATTATTTGACTTATTATATGGTACATCCCAAAAGAGGGGCTGAGGCGATTGATAATATGGGAATATTGCCACTATTTGAAGGGATTGCAGTCCATGACCATTGGAAGTCATATAGTAAATATGCGTGTACCCATAGTTTTTGCAATGCACATATTTTACGAGAACTTAATGGTATTACAGAAAATGAAAATGTTCTGTGGTCAAATGATATGCATAAATTACTCACACAAATGAATAATTATCTCTATGGATTGAAAGAAAAAGGAAAAATATCCCCATCCAAAGGGAAAATACAACAATTTTACCAGAGATATGATGATATATGTACATCAGCAAAAAAATATTACCCACCTCCAACGCAAAGCCCAAAAAGTAGAAGGAAACCTAAACAAAGTAAGGGCAAAAACCTACTTGATAGGCTCGTCGAGTACAAAGAGGGAACACTCAGGTTTTTTATAAATCTACTCGTGCCATTTACAAATAATTTGGCAGAAAGAGATTTGAGAATGATCAAAGTCAAAGAAAAAATATCAGGATGCTTCGCTAGTTTCAAAGGTGCTGAGATTTTTAATCGTATTAGAGGATTTATCTCAACTATGAAGAAGCATAATCGTTCTGTTTTAGAAGAGTTGAGTTATATTTTAAAAGGTGAGGATTGTGTGCCTGTTTTGATTGGGTGCTGAATGGTTACAAATATTTAAAAGCATCAGGTATTTCTATCAAGTTATTATTTGATATATCAACTCTTTCCAATTTTATTGAAGCTCCAATCTCTACAGGTAAACCATATAAATCACATGCCGTTAAATTTAATGATTTTAAATTAGGTAGTAATCTAGCTGAAAAATTATCAAATTCAAAATTACTCAAATGGCTTAAAAAAAGATGTTTTAACTTCTTAAAATTAGGAAGTATTATTGACAAACCAACAGAGCTAGTACAATTAGATATTGCAAGTTCTTCCAAATGAATAAGTTTCCCTATAGATAAAGGAACTTCAACTCGTACTTTTCCTTCAAAAGGATATTTTATACTAAGCCTTTTCAATTTAGTAAATTTATCTATTGCTTTTGGTATAGAAAATGAATTTTTATAGTAAATATTTGTGGTATTTTTAAGCTCATCAAGATTATTAGCTTTTCGTAACATAAATTCATTATTAACTAATATATTACTATATTTCAATAATATATTATAATCATTAAACTTTTGTTTCTCTTCTTTAATAATTTTATTAATATTTATCTTTGCTTGTTGTTTATGTATTCCCGTAGGATAAAACTTCAAATAATTCTCATAATCCTCTTTATTATTTTTATTAAGTACAAGTTCCCAAGCTTTTTGTTCTTTAGCTCTCTCAATATCTTTAAGCTTTTTCTCTTCTAATTGTTTCTTTTTTTCTAAATGAATAAACTCATCAACTTTAACTTTGGCTTCATTGCTATAATGTCCATTATAATAATTTTTTAAATAAGTATGATATGAATTTTTACTATTAAGTTGTTTTGCTTTTCCCCAAGCTTTATGATCATTCTTATCTCTATCTAAAGCAATAAATTTATCTTGATACTCTCCATAACTCCCAAAACTATCTAAAAGTTCATTATAGTTTTTATTCACTATCATATTTATACCTTTATTCCCATAGCTTCTAATTTCTTCAAGTTTTCATCTTCCAAACTTGTACTATACTTACTTTCATAATGAACTTCAAGTTTTTCTTCTTTAATGTTAATCACGTCTTCCTCTCTATCCTCTTCACTCTGTACAATCACAGGCTTTAAAATTAACGCTTCCTCTCTCATAAATAATACATCTTCCAACACAGAATTTATATCTACAGGAGAATTTACCCTACAGAGAACATTATCTTTTTTATTCCCTGCATTATTATTATAAATTAACTCATACTTTTCAAGATTTAAAGCTTCTATATTTCCATAAGTAAAGATAGATTCACTATCGCTAGGGTCGGTTAGTTTATAGGATATTCTAAGAGTGATTTGCCCCATTAGTTCTCTGTCTATCTGTGTACCTGCTAGAGATTGGGTAGAGAGTATGATATGCACACCATACGAGCGTCCTTGTCTCATAAGAGGCTTCAAAATACTACTAAACTTATCTACATAGTTATAATCCCCTACAAAAAGCTTATGCACCTCATCTATGATGAGTATAATCCTTGGCATTGGCTTTTGAGTATTGAGCTTGTTGTAAGCTGTGATATTACTTACCCCTTGCTCTTTAAAGAATTTGGCACGAGTTTTCATCGTATCTCTAAACTCTTCTAATAGTGAAATGGAGGCTGATAAATCTTCATTGTCCAAAAATATCTTTTTACAATTAGGATGATTTTTAAAAACTTGAAACTCAACACCATCTTTATAATCCATCAAATAGAGTTGAATCTCTTGTGAACTGTATTTTTGGGCTATACCTGTGATGATGTTATTAAGAAGTGTGGTTTTCCCTGAACCTGTCACTCCTGTGATAAACGCATGAAGATTGGTTGATTTGTCTCCCATAGTAAAGTTAATAATCTCTCTACCATTTTTGGAAGTTCCTATAGGGATAGATAAAAAATCTTTTTCACCACTATTATTTTCTTCTTTTTCAAGTTGAGCTAATAGGCTTTGGATTATTTTATCTTTATTATCATTGACATATTCAAAATCATATTTTTTTATTATATCAGCAAACTCTATTAACTCTTTGGTAAATTTAAAAGTGTTATTTTTGATACTCAAATGTACAAACTGATTTAAAATAACTTGCGTCGCGTTAACTTCACTCTCTAAAATATCTTGACTCCCAAAAGCAATCGTATAAAACCCAGCTTCATAAGCAGAATCAAAAAAGTTTTTTATCCTCTTTTTTGAAGTAGTCTCATCAGGAAAAGAATCGAGATTAATTAAAAGCAAATGATACTGCTCTTTAAATTTACTCTTTTGATTATATTCTGATATAGTAGGCGTTTCAAATGAAAGCGTATTATGGTGTCTCTCTAATGCTATCTCTTCTATCTTATTAAATTTGGTAGTTGCATTATTTTGATTAAAAGCGATGTTATATAACTTTTGACTCTGCAAAGATGAGAGGTGCATAAATCTCTTTTTGTGGGAAAAATCAAAAATATCTACTAGCATATCTCCCATAGGCAACACCTCAAAAAGTTTTAGGGCAACATTCTCTATAAAAGTATTAGCAGTTACTTCACTTTCATCGTCAAACAAAACACAAAATCCACCCTGCTTACTGTCTAAACAGAGTGGCATGTTGTCATTGTTGTCTATTAAATCACCGATGTAGATTCCCCATGGAAAAGCGTGGTTTTGAATTGGCATAATTAGAATTTCCCTTTTCTTTTTACTTAGATTTATTATAGCGTACCCAACTAAATAGATTTAATAAACAATGAGTAAAATTATGACAGATATGATGGAGAGGTTTAATTTATTTAGTATAGTTTCTAACTAAAACTACTTTCTAACCAATGACATCCCTGATAAAAAGTAGTTTATCTTTTATACTATAAAGCTTTAATCGCTTCAATAGTTGCTTCAAGTGAAGCCATGTCTGACACATTAAAATGTGGTTTTTTCGTTGCTTTTCTATTCAGTCCTTTAAGAACAGCTCCATGACCAAACTCAATGTAACAATCAACTTCATCATCAAAATTTGCCATAGAGTGTTTGTACTTAACTGGCAATACAAGTTGTTGAGGAAGTAAGTCAAGTGCTTCAGCTTTTGAACCGTAAGCATTTGCTGTAACATTTGAAATAACAGGAGCAACAAACTCATCTCTAATCATCTCATTTAACTTCTTTGAAAGTGGCTCAACAGCCTCTTGAAGTAAAGGACAGTGTGAAGCTACCGACATGTCAAG